>JANQIY010000032.1 GCA_028281965.1 Candidatus Gastranaerophilales bacterium | reverse complement strand
AGAAAAAATTATTTTCCATAGGAATTTCTTTGTTTCCTACTTTCACTTCCTCTTCAAGGAACTTATTTTCCTTTGATATCCGATAACATCTCAATTTTTAGCCCATTATGGGTTTAGAATTCTCTTTTGGAGTACTCCTAATTGGAAGGAGTCTGTGGAAGTCCATAGATAGATTCTGCTTCTATCTCAAAGTATCTTACAATCCGTTTCAAGAGTGGAGTCAAATTGATGATCAACTCCTGTTCTAGGCCAGGTCCTCTTATTTTAAGCACTTGAATGTTGGGGAATAAGAAAAATATCCATACAGCGGTAGGCGCTTGTATCGGCTTTTTGAGCTGATTAGGAACTGATTCATTCCGCTTTTTAAGCGTTTTTCTCACTGTGTACTGGCTCAGGCTGTAGATGAAAAGCCTCAGCACCATGAGCATCATCAAAGCTTGGATTCTACTGGGCTTCTTCAAGAAGACGGATGAAACCTCAAAGGTATGACTCTTGATGAAGGCGAATCCCCGCTCTACCTGCTGCTGATCTTTATACTCAAAGAGCATTTCCTCATCTGATAATTTTTCTCTATTGAGTTGATTGGTAGCCAAAACAAAAAGTCCTTTTTGAGCAAGCATAGCCTCTATTTTAGAGGGTTCTTCTGAGAGTTTACCCTTGATTTGGAAACCGATATCTAATTTTTTAGCTCCTTTTTTAGGTCTTCCTTTTCCTTCATACCCCTTCAAAGGAAGAAAAGAAACATCTGAAACTTGATGATATTTGAGTTCTTTTTCAAACTTTCTAAGGGCTTTTTGGGCATCTGATTCACAGCCATAAACTTGGTTACTAAGATGCCATAGTTTTTCTTGGGGGACTCTTCTATTTTTCCTTTTCTCTTCTCCCAAGATTTTATTTCCCGATTATATGCCTTTCGTGAGAAACCAAGCAGCCATCGCTGCTTAATCTCTTTGACTATTTTCTCTTCGCTGTAGATCCTATAGGTGGGGTCTTGGGTGACTTTAATGTCCTCTAAATGGTTTTAATGTCCTCTAAATGGTTTTAATCCCTCAGCTTCCAGCTGAGGAGAGACTTCAGTCTTTATTTCAAATGTTCTTAAGTTTGGTGCATGAGAAATTACATTAAATCAAGCCATACTGTTTATTACCATAGGTATCATATAGTTTGGATAACTAAATACCGATATAGAGTACTATTTGTAAAATTCAGGAACGTGCTAGAGATATAATAGCAAGTGCTGCTGAAGAGATGTATGTCAAAATTTTTAACGGAGTTGTTTCCAAAGGTCATGTTCATATTTTTTGCAGTATCCCCCCGCATATATCGGTAAGTGATCTTATGAAAAAGATAAAGGGAAGGAGTTCCTTAAAACTTCAAAAAGAATTTCCTGAACTCCGAAAGAGATATTGGGGGCGACATTTTTGGGGGAGAGGCTATTTTAGCTCAACGAGCGGCAATGTTACCGATGAGGTTATAAATGCCTACATTGATGAACACATGGACGCTCATCCACCCCAAAATGTAAGTAATATCTCTTTAGAGATGAATTAGGGACTTCCAGTCCCTATCAAAACTCCCTCGTCTTCAGACGAGGGCTGGTTTAATTATTTTGAATTTAGTACGCATGGGTTTCTTCGTCGTCCATACTCGTTAAGTGAATTTTTTCTTTTAAGACAGGATAAGTCAACACAATACTAGAGGGACTTATAAAGATTATTCTGCTGGATTGAAATGGGATAGTTCAGGGACGACTACTTAAAGTCTTGTCTTGCAGAAGACAAGCAGGCGCAATTCATGACTTCCTCACAAATTGCAGACTACTTCAAAAAGGAACTGAACCTTGATATGACTCCTAGTAAAATTGGTCGTCTGCTCAAGCGGGAAGGATACCTCTTTGCGCGAAAAAGAATAGATGGATCACCTATTAAGGGCTGGTTAGTTTTGCCTACTACACTTGTATTAGGAAAAACTAACTAAGTGCGTAGTAAGAAATGCAGTAGGTGTAGTAGGAAAATTAACTAAGTGCGTATAGGCACTAGAAATGAGGTTTTTAGTCAAGGTAGCAGGAAATACTCCTAAAATACTCATATATGAACTTAGAATGCGGTTTTTAGTCAAAGTAGCAGGTATAAGAAGCTATTTTATGTACAAAAGTCTTAAAAT
>JANQIY010000403.1 GCA_028281965.1 Candidatus Gastranaerophilales bacterium | reverse complement strand
AATTCTTATGTAAAATTTTCAAAAATATTCCTTATTAAATTTTTTCGGTCGAGCGACCGACCGAAGGGAGGGAAGCGAGACCAAAGAAAAAATTGGGTTGGTGGAGGGAGAATGAATTTTTGAAAATTTTAAAAACACTTAAGTTTTTATTGTTTACTCCTTACTACCTAAACTTTTGCTGTTTTCAAAAGAGAAGGGTGCTGTCGAAAATACAGCCTCCATCATAAAGCCGCCAACCTTACGGGTTAGCGGCTTTATTGCCTGGAGTTTTGGGGCGGATAGCGGAGTTTACGGGGCCGGCTTTCAAAAGAAAATTATTTGGAGAGGGTTTTATGATATTTTCTCGCGGAAATTTAGCAAAATTCCCGGTTTGGTTTCTTCATGACAGCTTCCCCTGAAAGGAATCCCGGTAAATTTGTTTTATTTCCGACATAAGCGGGTAGCGTGGATTTGCCCCTGTACACTGGTCATCAAATGCCAGCTCTGTTAAAGCTTCGACTTTTGCGTTAAATTCTTCCTCGTCAACACCTGCTTCTTTGATTGACAAAGGTATATTTAACTCTTTTTTAAGGTCGTTAATTGCTTTTATCAAAGCATCAACTTTGTCCCGGTTGTTTTCACCTTTAAGTCCCAGGGCATCAGCGATTTTAGCGTATCTTTCCACTGCCTGAGGGAATTTATACTGCGGGAAACACCCTTGCTTTGCCGGGCATTCCGTTGCATTGAACCTGATTACCTGGTTAATAATCAGCGCGTTAGCTATACCGTGGGACAGGTTAAATTCCGCCCCCAGCTTGTGTGCCATTGAGTGGCATATACCAAGGAAAGAGTTGGCAAATGCCATACCCGCCATAGTGGAAGCATAATGTATCTTCTCTCTTGCGACGGGGTTATTTGCTCCTTCTTTATAAGCCGCGGGAAGGTAATCGAAGATCATTTTGATTGCCTCTATCGCCGTGCCGTTAGTAAATTCGTTAGCTACCACTGATACATAAGCCTCAATTGCGTGAGTCAGGGCATCTATGCCGGAAGCCGCCGTTAAACCCTTTGGCATATCCATAACCAGCTCAGGGTCAACTATAGCCATATTTGGAGTAATCGCATAGTCTGCAATCGGGTATTTAGTATGGGTTTTATCGTCTGTGATAACCGCAAACGGCGTTACCTCAGAACCCGTGCCGGAAGTTGTCGGAATGGCTACCATTTCAGCTTTCAGCCCGAGTTCCGGGAAGGTTGCTATTCTCTTCCTGATGTCCATAAAACGCATTGCAATATCTTCAAACTTAAGCTGCGGCTGCTCGTACATTAACCAGATAATCTTTGCCGCGTCAATCGGGGAACCACCGCCAAGAGCAATAAACACATCCGGCTGGAAGCTGTTTACCAGCTCAAGTGCTTGATTTGTCGTTGCTATGGTTGGGTCAGGCTTTACATCAGAGAAAACCTGGTATTGAACCCCTATTTCATCAAGGATTTTTGTAACTTTTTCTGTGTATCCCATATCAAACAGCACCTGGTCTGTAATGATGAATGCCTTCTTCTTGCCGGCGAGCTCTCTCAGGGCAAGGTTTGTCGCTCCCTGCTTGAAGTATACCTTTGGCGGGACCCTGAACCATAACATATTTTCTCTCCTTTCAGCTACAGTCTTGATGTTCAATAAATGCTTAGCTCCAACGTTTTCGCTCACAGAGTTTTTGCCCCAGCTGCCGCAGCCGAGAGTCAATGACGGTTCTAACCTGAAGTTATACAGATCACCAATCGCCCCGTGGGATGATGGGGTATTAATCAGAACTCTTCCCGTCTTGAGGAGATCCCCAAAAGTCCGGATTCTGTCCCGGTTCATCGGGTTGGTGTAAAGAACGCTTGTATGTCCCTGACCTCCAAAGTCAATCAGGCTAACAGCTTTATTTACGGCTTCATCGTAGTTTTTGGCTTTATAAAGAGCCAGTACGGGAGATAGTTTCTCATAAGAAAACTCTTCTTCCGGCCCAACTTTTTCAACCTCGCCAATCAGGACTTTTGTTGCTTCGGGGACTTCTATGCCGGCCAGTTGCGCGATCTTACATGCGGGCTGCCCGACTATCCCGGCGTTAAGTTTTCCGTCCCGGATTATAGTTTTTCTTACTTTGTCTGCTTCTGTTTTGTCCAGGATATAAGCCCCCCTGAAAACAAATTCTTCTTTTATCTGCTCGTAAACTTCTTTTACGGCGATTACCGATTGCTCAGAAGCACAGATCACACCGTTATCGAATGTTTTACTCATTAAGATTGAGTTGACGGCCATCTGAACGTCAGCAGTCTCATCAATAACTGCCGGGGTATTACCGGCGCCTACGCCTAAAGCCGGTTTCCCTGAGCTATAGGCTGCTTTCACCATCCCTGCGCCGCCTGTTGCCAGGATTAAATCTACTTCTTTATTACCCATAAGAGCCTGGGATAATTCAACGCTTGGAACATCAATCCAGCCAATAATACTGTTCGGGGCGCCGGCTTTTACCGCCGCTTCCAGAACAATCCTGGCTGCCTTAATCGTGCAGTCTTTTGCTCTTGGGTGCGGAGAAAATATAATGGCGTTCCTGGTTTTTATCGCAAGTAACGCTTTGAATATAGCGGTAGAAGTAGGGTTTGTAGTGGGAACAACCCCCGCGATAATACCGACCGGCTCAGCGATTTTTGCTATGCCGTCGGTTTTGTCCTCTTCGATAATTCCACAGGTTTTTGTATCTTTAAACTTGTTAAAGATATACTCGCAAGCAAAATGGTTTTTAATCACTTTATCCTCTACAATACCCATTCCTGTCTCTGCCACGGCATCTTTTGCAAGAGGGATTCTCATATTGTTAGCGGCAAGTGCGGCTGCTTTAAAGATTTTATCTACCTGTTCCTGTGTAAAAGTTGAGTAAATTTTCTGAGCCCTTTTGGTTCTGGAAATTAAAAGTTCCAGGTCTTCTACGGTTTCCACCAGGTCTTTCCGGACAAGTGTTTTTTCCAGCTTGTTGATTTTGTCTGCCTCATTGATGCTCATTTTTTTATCTCCTTTACCGTAAACTTAATAGTGATTTTCATCACTATTATAATAGACGAAATTTGATAAAAATGCAAGTGTGAATTTTACAATAGTTAATAAAAATATTCATATATACCTGGTTATATAATGACAAAAGCAGAAAATTGTATATTTCCAGGGTTCACTAATTTAAAATATTATTGTGATTATTATCACTATAGTATGAATCAAGTAAAATACCGCAGCCTAAAAAATAGCTTCTTAGTGTAATTTTCAAAAGTAATTAACCCCAATCTCTAATTAGCCAAAAGCCAGGATATGACTGAGCAATATTTGCCAAAAAAATTATAGAGAATCGAAAAGAGGCTCCGCCTCTTTT
>JANQIY010000382.1 GCA_028281965.1 Candidatus Gastranaerophilales bacterium | reverse complement strand
GTCTATTATGTTTGCCGGATAGATGCCCCCAAAGCACGGGGCAGGCTTCTCAAGTGCGGCATGACACGATGTGTAAGAATTTTTTCCGCTGTCCTTAGTATGTAAAATTTTATTAAAAATATATTAAAAATTGTATTTTCTTATAAAAATTATTTTTCATGTATATAACAGAGTCTATTTTATTCATTTTGAGAGAGAACTTAAAAAGATTATTAACTTTAAAAATTAAATATTTTAAATGATATTTATCAGGAGGAGAACGTAAAAGATGAGTGTAAATTTTGGTAACTCGAATTTTGGTAACTGGCCGTCAGGTAATACATTCAGGAACAGTTCATCAAACAGTATGTTTATGAACCTTATAATGATGGCTCTTTTTTCCGGTATTTTTCAAAGACCCGGGCAAAACCAGGCGGAAAACTGGTACGAAGGCAGCTGGAACAATGCCGCTGAAAAAGCGGGAGAGTCTTTAAGCGTATTCGATAGCAATAATGACGGCACTTTAACAGTCGATGAAACCATAGAAAACCTGGTTGCCGACGGAATGAAAGACCTAACAGCTCAAGCCCTGGTAGGCGCGACAGACGCAAACGGAGACGGAAATATATCATGCTTTGAGGATATGGCGCTTTCTTTAGTCCAGGATACCAACAGAGACGGAAAAATTTCCAATAGAGAACTTAAAAGGTTTATGAATTCACTTAAGAAAGACCCGGACGGGATATCAGAAGACATCAAAAGAGAATTCTCCGAAACTGTTTACAATATTAACGGTACGCCTATGACTCTTGAACAATGGAGAGAATCAGTTGTTGCTTAATATACTTTCTATTTAAGAGAACGGTAAAAACTTCTTATTTTAAGAAAAAATGTTTAAAACCTCAATTTCCCTATCAATACGGGAATTGAGGTTTTTTTGTTATATTTTGTAATACAATTCCTTAAAATCGGAAATTTTATTGCGATTACAAAAAGCAAAGTATATAATTTAAATATAAGCATAAGCTTTTAATACTGTTTTCCGAGAAAAAATAATCTCTTTTACGATAACCGCAAAGTAAGGTATCGGGGATTTAGTATGCCAAATGAAATTAGAAAAGTATCATTTTTTATGGTTGCTTTTGTACTGATAATGTATGCACTTTTACCGTTATTAAGTATGATTGAAAGCGGTTTTGAATCCACAGCTTACTATTATGAAAATTATGAATAAAAACCGATAAACCTCTACTTATTCCTTTGCCATAACCCCTTTTTCAGGGGTTTTTTCTTTTTGTATGAAGAAACAGCCTCAAAAATATAAAGCCAGAGGTTTATTAAGAGCCTATCCAGGAAATAAAAAAATAAACGAACAATGTCATACGAGGAGGGCAGGCAAATAAGCCTGGTTATTTGATATGAAAGCTATTCTGCCCGCCGTGGCAATCTGTCCAGTCAACATTATGGGCTGAAATCCCATCCGGATAGATTACCACGGCGGCGCGAAGCGCCGCCTCGCAATGACAAGTGTTTACTTGGTTCTGTCTATAAATTTTTTCTTGGATAGGCTCTAATTTTCAAAGCTTTTAACTATTTTATATAAAAGCCTTTGGTTTTCCTGTGTTTGGTTATCAAAAATTTTATCTATTTCATTTTTTAAATCTTCAGGCTCTTTATGGTGATAAAAACTAAAAAATTCATTTGGAGACACTTCTAAGACATTAATTAGCTGAATGATTGTTACTAAAGAAGGTGCGCTTTTACCTGTTTCTATATTACTCAGGTTTGATGTTTTCATAGATATTTTTTCAGCTAAAGCGTCCTGGGTTAAGTTTTTATTATTTCTTAACTCTTTTATTCTTTTTCCTAAATACCTTTTTAATTCTGTATTGTTCATTCTTAAAACTTTTTAACTTATTAATGCTTTTAATATTTTATAGATATCTTTAATTTTATCCTTATTATGTTCAATATCAATAAGAATTTCTTTTAATAATTCATCAGATGACTTGTGCTGCTCAAAGTTAAATAATTCTTTTGGTTCAACTTTAAGAGCATCAATAAGCTTTTCAAGATTTTCAGAAGACGGAAAGTTTTGTCCTGTTTCTATTTTACTAAGGTTTCTTGTTGATATATTTATCATTTCAGCCAGTTGGTCTTGTTTTAAACCATTAGAGCTTCTTAATTCTTGAACTCTTGCGCCAAATAATCTTTTAAACTCAGACATAAAACTTCTTCTCTTGCCTTTATGTTAGAGCTAAAAAAGACGAAAAGGAACGTTCCTGTGTATCTTTTATTAGGTTCAAATAGACTCACAGAGACGTTCATACAGATCTCTAAGATCGTTTAAACTCTTTATAGATAAATTAACAGGAAATCAAAATGAAAAAGCACAAAAAAAGACTATGTATAGACTTTGACAGAGTACTGTCATGCCATGGAAAAAACGGGGCAGATGAATTTTTAAAGGAGCTGTCTTTAAGTTACGAAATCTATATACTCGCGCCAAGATGCCCGGATACAATCGAAAAATGGCTTGAGGAAAACAACCTGGCAAAATACGTGAAAAATGTTGTAGATAAAAAAATCCCGGCCTGTGCCTACATCGACGACAGCGGCATAAAGCCATAAATGGCCTTATATTGCCCTTCAATAGCCTCAAAACCGGCGTCATTGCAATACTAAATTATAAACAGTATCCCGCTCTGCCGGAATCTTGCCGGCCCTTGTTATTAAATGCTCAATTTCTTCTTTTTTAATGGCATAAGCGTCTTTAGAACCGGCCATCCTGGTAATTTTTTCTTCTATTACAGTCCCGTCAATATCATCAACACCAAAGCCCAGGCTGACCTGTGCAAGTTTTGTCCCGATCTGTATCCTAAAAGCCTTAATATAAGGTATGTTATCAAGCATTAAACGTGATACCGCATATTCTTTCAGGATATCTATTCCTTTAGGCTTACTGTAACCGGATAATTCCGTGTTTTCATAATGACAAAACAACGGGATAAACGACATAAACCCGCCTGTTTTATCCTGTAAATCCCTAACCGCAAGCATATGGTCAATTTTATCCTCAAAAGACTCGCCAATCCCGGTAAGCATGGTCACATTGCTTTTTAACCCCATACCATGAGCAGTTTCCATAACCTCAAGCCATTTTTGCCCGGAAATCTTTTCAGGACATACCGTCTGGCGTATATTTTCCGCGAAAATCTCCGCTCCTCCCCCGGGAATAGAGCCAAGACCCGCATTTTTAAGTTCCTGAAGAGCTTCTTTAACTTCTATTCCTGAAATTTTTGCGATATAACAGACTTCTACGGCTGTTAACGCCTGTATATGAGTATCAGGAAGTATCCTCCTGCATTGCTTAAATAGATTCTTGTAAAATGTCAGTTCGAACCGGGGATTAAGCGCTGAAACAACGTGAATCTCCTTTATACTCTTATCAACCTGTGTTTCCAGGTATTCAACCGCCCTATCAAGCGAATACGAGAACGCCCCGTCCTGGCCTTCCTGTCTTCTATATGCGCAGAACTTGCATTTTCCTTCGCATATATTGGTTAAATTCAAGTGGTGATTGTTTATCCAGTATACATAATCTTTTTCTTCTAAGTTTTGTAGTCGATTAACCCTTGCAACGTCCGCAAGGTCTCCTATTGATAGGATATCATGGGAATTATACAGGTTTATGCCGTCCTGCCTCGATAACCTTCGATTACCGGCAACTTTTTCCCCAATTTCGGATAAAAATGTTGATTTTTGATTCACTTTTTTTGATAAATTGTTTACTTTTTTTATACTTTTTTATACTTTTTTATACATTATAGAACTTATTAAGAGCTCTATTCTTCCAAAAATTTAACCAGGTTATCTTCCATCGTCCATATCCCGCAAGGACAAACACCGGCGCAAATTCCGCAGCCAATGCACTTATCCTCGTCGCTGACGTATTCAAAAGTGCCGTCAGGTTTTTGAACCCTGTCAATTGCCTGCTCGGGACAAATTTCCATGCAGTATTCACAATCCCTGCAATAACCGCAGCTCATACAGCGCTCGGTTTCCTGCTCGGCAGGCATTGCCTCAACTTTTCCGCCTCTCATCGGGTGGTAAAACTTGTCTTTTAACCTATCCCGAGGAATCATCGGGGCTTTTGCAAAGTCATCAAGGGCCTTGCCCGTGAACATCCTGTGAATATTCATCGCAACCTTTCTGCCGTCAGCCAGGGCATGGGTAAACAGCCCCAATTCCCTTACATCTCCCGGAGCAAAGACTTTCAGGTCAATTTCCGATTGGTTATACTCATTAATCCTTATCATGCCTTTTTCATCAAGGTATTCCTGTTCCAGGAACGACAAATCAGGCCTGTCGCCTACGGAAATGATTACCGTATCAGCTTCAAGAAGCCTGCCGTCTTTAAGATGGACTCCTTTTTCACTGATTTTCTCGGTAAAGCAAGGCCAGAGGATTTTCGCGCCGAGTTTTTCTATATGCTCAATTTCCTTGTCAAAAGCTGCGGGTTTCTGGATGTCTATTGCGGTAACTTCTTTTGCTCCGAGGTTATACGCCCCGATCACAACGTCCATAGACGCATTTCCAGCGCCTATTACTACTACTTTTTCCCCGATTCCGGGTTTTTGTCCCCTGTTTATTTCTTTCAGGAAATCCAACCCCTTTACAAGGCGTTCATGTCCCTCAAACGGGATAACTACAGGATTATGCGCACCTGTTGCAACAACCACGGCATCGTATTCATTTTTTATTTTTTGGAACAACTCCTTGTTTACGAGGGTTTTGGTCTTTATATTAACTCCCAGTTTAATTATTCTTTGCAGTTCAGCTTCAAGAATTTCCTTTTGAAGCCTGTCTTCAGGGATTACCTGTTTTAATTTACCGCCAAAGACTTCGTCCTGCTCAAAAACATCAACTTTATAGCCGATTTTCCTTAAATACCAGGCGGCGCCCAGTCCCGCAACTCCCGAGCCTATCACGGCAACGCGCTCATTAAGCTCAACCTTTGGGGAATCAACTTTTATCCGGCTCGAAAGCAGTCCCAAATCGTTTATTTTTACCGGTATATCAAGATATCTCCTGTTACATTCATCAACACAAAGGTTAGGACAGACCTGTCCGCATACCGATGCCGGAAATGGGCTGTAATCAAGCACCAGCCTCAATGCATCCTCTGTTTTTCCCTGTCTTAAAAAGGAAATCCTTTTCTGGGTCGGAATCCCTATAGGACAGTTATATTCACATGGGGCGCTAAACATGGCGTTTTTCCAGACCGGGAATTTAAGCCTGAAATCACCCGTGGAAACAAAATCAGCTACAAAATAGTCATCAGATAGCACATCCCCGAAAATTCCGCCTTCTACCCAGTCTTGCTGCCTGAATTCCCGGATGGATTTTGATTGCTGTTTTACTGCTCTTTCCTGATAGGTTTTAGCCCTGATTTTATGCCATTCACAGGGCTCATTTCCCTGGAGTCCTTTGCTTAAGGTGTTTATTAATTCCGGTTTTCCAATTTTTTCCAGGAATACGGGCAATCCTTTTAAAAGAAATTCCCTGTCGGCATCATTTAAGTCCAGCAGGAACACTTCATCTGAAAGCTCTTTTATATTGCCTCTTACATATATTACGCCGCCTACCATTCCCACGCAGCTGCGGTATCCAAGGACTGAATCTATATTTTCACAGCCGTAGCCGCATATAACACCAATGCCGCCGCCCATAAATTCAAAGCTAAATGAGCCTGTGTTTTCCAGTACCCAGAATTCCGGGGCAGGATAGCTTGGATCGTACTTCATCAGGGCGCCTGACCTTGTGCCGGTTCTTCCCGCAACATAAATTTTGCCTGTTGCGGCGCAGTGAGCTGTTGTATCCCCGCCATCGCCTTTTAAGATGATTTCAGCGCCTGCGTTTAGCCAGCCAACGTCGGCAGGGGCCGAACCCTCGATTTCTATGGTAGTCCCTTTCATTCCCATAGAGCCAAGCCTTTGGCCCGGGTTTTTTACGCGGAATTTCAGGGGCTTACTGTCTTTATCCCATAAAGGCCCGCCAATATCGTGCTGCCCGCAGGCGTTTACCTCAAATTCGGCGTATCCTTCCTCAAGTTTTTTATATATTTCCTGCAACAGTTCCCGGGTTGATATTCTGTGCCCATCAACTATGCCGCTGATTAATGCTGTTGTACTTTCTTTTCTTTCTGAGTCAGGCATATCTTTTTCCCAAATAATTTAACCAAAAACATTATAATATAAACCTGAAAGAGGTATAAAAAAAATTACGGATGTGTAAAACAACCTGCCTAACTGTTTCAACTTATCGGGAGTTTAGAAATTATTCTTTTTTCTGACAATTATTTCATAATCCAAGCAGTTAGCTATATCTTCAAATTCATCATATCTTAGAGTTTTTCTTAATAGTTTACTTGAAATACTTTGTGCAGTATAATGCCGATTTGTTTTTTCTGCTAACATTGGAGCCAACTCTTTTATAGTTAAATTTTCTTTTAATAACATTATTTTTAATTGCTCTTTTGCGCTCATTTTAGTTCCTTAAAAATCATTAATAGAGCCATTATATCTATATAGAAATATAGTTGACAAATAAGAAATTTTAAAATATTATTTATTTCTATAACGATATTTGAATATCGTTATAGAAATTTAGAGTTAAGTATTGTTAACAAAAGGAGCAAAAAATGAAATTAGAAGAACAAAAGAAAACACTTATTGAATGCAAAGACTCAATGCTGGCAATCTATACCACAAGTAAAATGGC
>JANQIY010000377.1 GCA_028281965.1 Candidatus Gastranaerophilales bacterium | reverse complement strand
CTCGCTTCCCTCCCTTCGGTCGGTCGCTCGACCGAAAAAATTTAATAAGGAATATTTTTGAAAATTTTACATAAGAATTTTTTGTTTCTTCCTTAGTATTGTTTTTTATTGCCTCTAAAGACGTTATAGTCAAACGTAAACTGGATATCGATATCATTTCCTGTATAATTTTCCGGTAAAGAATCAAAAGGGGCAGATCGCTCTAAAGCATCCAGAGCTGCCTTATCTGCTTCCTTGATTCCCGAAGATGATGTAACCATTGAATCTAGTAACTCACCGGATTTACTTACTTTAAACAGAACAACTATTCTTTTTGATTTATTGCCTTTTGGAGGTGTCCAGTTATGTTTTATTCTCTGCTGAAGTTTTCTCATAAAGGGTTCAAAATTAATCTCTTGAGCAGAATTACTAGTTTCTTCAACTTCTTCAATATCTTGAACAGGCGGATGTATATTTTCATTAGTTTTTTCAGGAAATACTTGCTCTTTTTCGGTTAACTTATTTATTTCTGAATCTTTATTATTACTTGTTTCATTGGGCTCGTTTTTAACCATAAATAAAAAATGAGCAACAATATAAATGAAAATGATTGTCAGAACAAACCCATACGATAAAAAGATTTTTTTAAAGGTTGTCGTTAATCCGGCTTTTTCATTTTTGTATTCATAATCACACACAAATAAACACCTTAGTTATTATTTTTAATTTTATTTTTAAGTTCCGCTAATGAATCTGTAATAGAAGGCACTGATTTTTCTTCAAGTGCATGATTAATTTGATCATCAACCGTATCTTCCAAACCTGTTAACTCTTCATAAGCTTGAGCCATTGCTTCATCCCGGTCTACTTTAGCTTTCATGTTTTCCAGCATTGCAACAGTACTATCAGAATTAACTGTAGCCAATTGTTCATTTATTTTCTTTGTAGAAGAAGCCAGCTTTGCTCTTGATTTTAAAGAAACAAGCTCATTTTGCCAGTTCATAATTTGACTTTTTAGCGTTTTAATTTTTTGCTCAAGATGTAATACCATTTTTTCCTGATGTTCAACCTCTTGAATAAATTTTTCTATACTTGAAGAAGCCTGGTTTTTTTTAACTAAAGCCGCACTGGCTAATTCATCAGCTTTATCTTGAGAAAGTTCATTTGCTTCTGCTTTTTTAATTAATTGAATAGCTTTTTGCTCATAACCTTCAGCTGATTTTTGCTGCTCTTCTAATTTTCTCTTTAATAAAATTAGACCTGATTTCCCTTCTGCCAGGTTTTTTATGCTTACTTTAAGATCTTTTTTTAAATCACGAATGCCTTGTTCTATCAATATTATAGGATCTTCAATTTTATCTATACCTGAATTTATGTTTGCCTGAAGGGTTTTAAACAGTCTTTTGATAAAATTTGTCATTTAATAACTCCTATTTATATTTATTTTCAAAATAATCTATAGCTTCATTCAGTTTTTTTGTAATTGTTATAGCCTGCTTTTGATTTTCAGAACCTTGAGGAAATAAATCGGGGTGATATTTTTTTAGTAAAGTTTTGTATGAGTTTTTAATTTCCTGAAAAGAGGCTCCATTTTTAAGTTCTAAATTTGCATAATATTCAGCTTCTTTTAGTAAATTATCTACTTGTTTTGTCATATTATTGGATGTTTCTTGAGTATTCAAATCAATCCCTATTTCACTATCAGTATTAAATAGTGAATTGAAATTACTTTTGCCAAGCCTGGTAAGCCTTTTTAAAATGCTCATAATATGTTTAGTTTATTATTTTATAATTTATTTGTAAATGTTTATTTGTATTATTATTTAGATAACAATACAAATGATAGTATAGATAATTATAAATAGCTTAACAAAGGGAATGGAAAATGCTTGAATTTTTTATGGGGTTGGATAATTACTCAAAAGTAAATCTAATAATAGCTTTATTGAGTACTTCTATTTTTGTAATTAAATTGTTATTAACATTTATTGGCAGCGACGCTGATTTTGGTGATGATATTAGTTTTAATACTGACGATAGTTTTAATCTTATATCAGTTCAATCAGTTTTAGCTTTTCTTATGAGTTTTAGCTGGATAGGTCTGGCAACAAAAAATGAATGGAACTTGGGCATTTTAACTTCTTTATTTATTGCGGGTTTTTTCGGGTTTGCAATGATGTTTGCGATGGCTTACTTAATGACTCAAGTAAAAAAGTTAAATAAAATTCCTAAAAGAGATTTATATGAATGTATAGGTGATTATGCAAAAGCATATACTTCTATAAAACCAAGAGAAATTGGACAGGTTCAAGTTGTTGTAAATGGTACTCTTGAAACCATTAATGCAATAAATGAAACAGATAATACGATAGAATCTTTTGATCAAGTAATTATTACAGACATTCAGAATAATATGTTAGTTATTAGAGATTGTAAAGGAGAATTGTTAAATGGAAGTAATTAGCGCAGGTGTAATGGGAGTAATGATTGTTCCCATTTTAATTCTATTGTTTATATTGGCGTTCGTCGCCAATCAATATAAAAGATGCCCTTCAAACAGGATTTTAGTTATCTATGGTAAAGTAGCCGGAGAACAAAGCGCGAAATGTATACATGGAGGCGGATCTTTTGTAATTCCCCTTATTCAAGACTATAAATATTTACCACTTGACCCGATGACAACAGAAATAGACTTAAAAGGCGCTCTTTCAAAAAATAACATCAGGGTAAATGCGCCTTCAACTTTTACCATTGGTATTTCAACTGACCCCGTTTTAATGAGTAACGCCGCAGAAAGACTATTAGGACTTAATATAGTTGATATTATTAATCAGGCAAATGATATTATTCTCGGTCAATTAAGACTTGTTATCGCGACACTTACAATTGAAGAAATTAATGGTGATCGTGAAAAATTCCTTGAGCAAATAAACAAAAATGTTAATACCGAGTTGAATAAAGTAGGTCTTGAGGTTATAAACGTTAATATTCGAGATATTACAGATGAATCCGGTTATATAAATGCAATTGGCCAGAGAGCTGCCGCAGAAGCTATAAATAAAGCAAAAGTAGATGTTGCTCAACAGGAACGTAGTGGCGCTATTGGCGAAGCGGAAGCTAACAAAGAAAAAGAAGTAAAAGTTGCTCAGCAATTATCCGAGGCTGATATTGGAAAAACCGATGCAGAAAGAGAAAGAAGAGTTGAGGTATCAGCTCTTGAAGCTAAAGCAGAAGTTGGTGAAGCAGAAGCCAACAAAGAAAAAGAAGTGCAAGTTGCTCAACAATTATCTGAGGCAGCTATTGGTAAAACAAATGCAGATAAAATCAGAAGGGTTGAAGTATCAGCATTTGAAGCAGAAGCCGTAGAAGGTGAAAACGAGGCTAAAGCTAAAATTGCTAAATACAATGCGGAGCTTGCCGAGAAAGAAGCTGAATCAAAAAGAATTGGTGAAGTTGCTAAAGCAAACGCTGAACGTGATGTTTTAAAAGCGCAAAAAGAGCAGGAAGCTGCAAAACTTGAAAAAGAAGAAGTTGTTAAACAAGAGATTGAAAAAACAAAAGTTCAAATTCAAGCTGATGCTGAAGCTGAAAGGCAAAGAAGAATTGCACTTGGTGAAGCAGACGCGATTAGAGTAAAATATTTGGCTGAAGCGGAAGGTATTAGAGCAGTTCTTGAATCTAAGGCTATGGGTTATGAAAGACTCGTTGGTATTTGCGGCGAACGTCCAGAGATTGCTACAAGCTTCTTAATGATTGAGAAAATTGATGAACTTGTTGAAAAACAGGTTGAAGCAATTAAAAATATCAAATTTGACAAGATTACCGTATGGGATGGTGGCTCAGGAAGCGCTAATGGAAGTACAACAGCCAACTTTATGCGTGATTTAATGAAATCACTTCCGGCAATGCACGATTTAGCCGCGCAAGCCGGTGTTCAACTTCCTGAATACCTGGGCAGTGTAGCTTCTGAATCGCAAAATGGAATAGAACAGCATCAGGCTCAAACATGCACAATGGAGCCTCCTGATAAAGAAGTTAATAAATAAAACATAAAATTATAAGTACAGGCAGATATGAATCTGCCTGTACTTGTTTTGAAGCTCATTTCTGTATGGGGTGATATACAGGGTCTTTCAATTCTGGAATTAAAAAAGATATGTCATGCCGTGCTTGACACGGCATCTAGCCAACTTTTACTTATCGCGTATCAGCATTAATT
>JANQIY010000345.1 GCA_028281965.1 Candidatus Gastranaerophilales bacterium | reverse complement strand
CTATAGGGTGGCTGTGCGCGGCAGCGGGAGCTAACGCAGTAGCTCATTCATGGGTGGGTTTTGGCAAATGTTGCATACATGCAATTAGCAACTCGAGTTAGTTTCTTTTTTATGTAATATTTTTATTGATGAAAAATATCAAGCAGGCTTATGCAGATAAACATACCGCTTAAAACAGCTAAAATAACATACAGGATCAAGGAATACCTTGAATTAATAAAGTTTGAGCATACAATATTTGCCCTGCCGTTTGCATTGTCGGGTATGCTTCTTGCAAGTCCCGGTAAATTTCCTCATATCACTGCGGTTTTATGGGTTTTACTCGCTATGGCCGGCGGAAGAACAGCTGCAATGTCTTTAAACCGGGTAATTGACGCGGATATTGATGTAAAAAACCCAAGAACGGCAAATAGAGCGATCCCTGCCGGAAGAATAAGAAAAACATCGGCTGTTTTACTTTCAGTCCTTGCCTTTGGCCTGTTAATTTTTGCCACCTGGCAGTTGCCCCTGATTTGCAAACAACTGCTTCCGCTTGCAGTGGTGATTCTTGTAGTTTACTCATATACCAAGAGGTTTACCCATCTTTCACATTTCGTGCTGGGCGGGGCATTAGGCTCCGCTGCTGCCGGGGGATGGCTTGCTGTTAGCCCGGAAATCTCACTTCCGGTGGTTTTATGGGGACTCGCAGTGGTGTTCTGGGTTGCGGGGTTTGATGTTATCTATGCGCTTCAGGACATCGATTTTGACAGGAAAAATAAATTGTTCAGCATACCGGCATGGCTTGGCGTTAAGAATAGTCTCCGGGTTTCACGTATTTTTCATCTGATTACCTTAATTTTTCTTCTTATTCTTGGCATAATTGTTAAATCAGGACTATACTACTGGTTAGGAATATTTTTAACGTGTATTCTGTTAGTATATGAACATTCACTCCTGAAAGAGAACGATCTTTCCAGGCTGAATACAGCGTTTTTTAATGTTAACGGGTATGTAAGCATTGGGATTTTCTTCTTTATATTATTAGACAAACTTTTTTAGGGTTAATTTGCCCGGATTAGGAAAAAATGAACGTTCTTGAAAAAACAATTTATATATATAACAGGACTTATTCCCGAAAAATTTTCGAAAAATTTTTTCGGTCATTTCTTGACTGGAATGAAACCGTGGGCTATATTACCCTGACATTTGCAAACTCCCTGAAAAGCCTATTTAAAGGCGAGGTGGACATACAAAAGTTCCTGGAGCAATCAGCGCGCTTTGGCGTGGATTCCCTGCCTATTTCCCTTCTTATGGTAAGCATTACAGGCATGATAATTGCCATTCAGGTTGCGCTGGAGATGGTAAAACAGGGTGCGGCTGACTATGTCGGGGCTCTCGTTGCGGTGTCGATAGTAAGAGAGCTAGGGCCTGTTATAGGAAGTTTTGCGGTTATTTCCCTTGTAGGGTCTTCAATGGCAGCTGAAATCTCTACTATGAAAGTGACTGAGCAGATTGATGCGATGAAAGTGCTGGGTGTTGACCCTGTGAGTTATCTTCTTGCCCCGAGGGTTTTTGCGGGATTTTTTATAATGCCGTTTGTAATCATTCTGGCTAACCTTATGGGAATTATCGGCGGAATGGTAATGAGCAAGTTAATTGCCGAATTAAATACCGTAACCTACATAAATTCCGTGTGGCAGGGATTGACGGTCAGGGATATAAACTCAAGCCTGGTTAAGGGCTTTGTGTTCGGCGGGATAATTTCACTGTGCAGTACGTCAATTGGCTATAAGGCCCAGGGAGGGGCAATTGACGTTGGAATTGCCACTACAAGGACTGTGGTCTGGGCTTTTGTCATTATTTTATTCGCTGATTACTTTATTTCCTGGATGTTTTTTAATCAAAGCGCCTGATTTATTGATAAGAGCCTATCCGAGAAATAATTTATAGACAGAACCAGGTAAACACTTGTTATTGCGAGGCGGCGCTTCGCGCCGCCGTGGCAATCTGTCCAGTCAACATTATGGGCTGAAAGCCCATCCAGCTTGCTTCCCTACATTTTTATAAATTGTTATATAAAATAGGAAGTTTTATATTTTTTAAAACCCCTAAAGTTATTTTATAATAGTCATAATGGGGTT
>JANQIY010000289.1 GCA_028281965.1 Candidatus Gastranaerophilales bacterium | reverse complement strand
TCGCTTCCCTCCCTTCGGTCGGTCGCTCGACCGAAAAAATTTAATAAGGAATATTTTTGAAAATTTTACATAAGAATTTTTTGTTTCTTCCTTATTATTGCTTTTCATTCTCATGTATTAAATCCTGTTTATTTTCCCGGATCACTATAGTTGGCTCGGGTTGTGGATTTGTAAAATATTTCTTAAATTTTACAAACTTTTTAAATTTTTATACAAGGTTTATAATAAATAATGTGTGGAATTTGAGAAATTATCTTAATGATTAAAGCAAGGATCGTAGTTCTTACAGGTATATTCGTTTTGGTCTCAAATGTAGCTTATGCCGATGAGTTCATGCTGCCTCAATCCTTTTCTATAGATAAATATGAACTTCCTCAACCAGAGGAAACCCAATCTGAAGAGCAGGCTTCAATAAAAACTATCGGGATTGAAGATGTTAACGCGGTAAGCAAAAAGGTTTACTATAAGGAAAAATCTTTTGAAACAAACCTATCCCTGTTAGAACTCGTGAGAAATTTTAGTTATGATTATTCAAAAACTCTCAGGTCTACCATGGCTGCCCTGACGCAGTTTAATATAAAACCTTTATGCTATGACAGCTCTAAAGGACAGATAACCGCAAGGCTAAACTCTGGAAGAGAGCTGTTTATCCTGTTGCTTCCGTCTCAGGAAAAGCTTACCCATGTTAGGATAACTCCCGCCGACGGCCGTTATAATCTTTCCAGGGAGCTAATTGACAATATTTTTAAAAATATTGAAAGAAACCTATATAGCGATATCAACTCAAACAGCTAATTCACCGGTATAAATCCAAAATAATCTGTTTATCTTTGTTAATGAACTATTGACAGTAATGTTTAAAGTTATAAAATTATTTATAAGATAAGGGGAAAGTATATTATAACATTTTATACTTTTTGTTGGAAGTTGTAATTTAGTGTGTAAATCAAGAGGGGCAAGGTCTTGGAAGAAATATCATCTTCAAAAAAGATTTCGGCAAATAATACATCAAATAATAATTCCAATGTGAAAAACCCGAATATGGAATCACGGAATATATATAAACAACCTGTACAGGAAGAAGTTTCTATCAGGAGCTCTCAGTATGAAGATGTTTTTAACTATTCCAGGTCCGCTTCAAACAGCATTAAAAATGATCTTTTGCATCATCCGTTACTGAAAACTGCTGTTCAAACAACGCAAAATTATAGAGAAGCTTCTTTTAATTATATTTTAAATGCCTCAAGCGTTTCCCAGCAGAAACTTGTACATTCTATAATGACTCTTCAGACAGATATGCAAAGTTTTATAAACAATTTTTTGTCTTATTTTGTTAATATTACGGACAAAATTTCAGCCGTATATGGTGAAAGGGAAAAAGATATCAGGGAAAAGCTCTCTGATACGTTTAAATCCGTCGAAATTAAACTCTATGAACTGCTTGCCCCTGTAGATACATCAATGAATCAAAACGATCATAATAAAGAAAAAAGAACCAGGGATCCCGAGAAAAAATCCCAGAAGGAAGACGAGCATAAGTTTACGCACAGGGTGGATTAATAACGGCTTCAAATAAATCAATTAAATAAGGGATTTTAAATATATCCTTTGTTTCGCATAATATAAATATATAATTATAAAAATATTCGGGGAAAATGCGGGTTTTATCTAAATTTTTTATATTTGCAGCTTTATTGCTTTTGCTGAAAAGTCACTGTCTTGCAAACAAGACCAGGATTCTTGTTACTCCTTTAAATGTGCCTACAGCACTTTCTTCAGCTGGTATTTATACAAATGTATCCGAGCAAATAGCTTCTGATGTCATCAACAACCTCAATAAAAACTTGCTATATGAAGTGATGGATATAAACTCCGCTGAAAGTTTAATCATGTCCTATGGACTGTGGGAAAAATATCAGGAATTTCTTAAAAACTACAAAGATAGAGGTATAGTAGATTACAAAGTCTGCGAAATGTTGCAGGAAAAGCTTGGAATTAACAAGGTTCTTCTTGTTTCCTCGGGTTTCAGCATGCAGAGTATGATGCTTAAACGCCCATTCTGGTATAAAATCGGGGTGATTGAATACGAGCCGATACAGTCATATTACAGACTGGATGTGTTTTTTACGCTTATCGATGCCCGGAGCGGAATTATAGATTTTGAAAGAAAGTACCAGAAGGACTTCAAAGCTGAAACGCTTGAAGTGCCTTCTAGCTCATTAAGCGATAATATTGTATCCTCTGAGAAAATCAAGGATTTTTCAAAGAACCTTTCTCGGGAAATTTTAACGGATGTTTGCATAACCACCAACCAATCAGCTTATACAAATGTAAAAAGCAGTATAGTATCTTCCAGGGATGGTTATCAGACCATGGACGGTCATTCTTTTATTTCAAATAGCGAATATTTGAAAAACAAAAGAAAAGACAGCTTTAAAAAATGGATAAAAAGCAGGATGGATTTCTAATTTTCAGGGCTGTTTCAAAATTTTATGATACTTCATAAAAGTATTATATTCAGGCGACTTATTAAATTTTTTACAAATTCTTTCAGCTTTTAAAATAAGCTCTTCAGGAATATTTTTATCTGTTTTGAAGCCAAATTTAGCGAAGTATTCCGGAAAGATAGTAGTTAACCAGATTTCATTTCGTACCGGGGCCAGGCTGATCAGTTTTTCAACTATTACCTGGCCGAGACGCAGTCTTCTGTAAGGTTCTAAAATACCTACGGTGGAAAGTTCATGAATATTACCATAATTTTTATGTCTTCCAAAGCCGACTAATTTTTTTTCTTTTTCAATAATATACAATTTTTGCGGGTTCAGTTCTTCTGAATCCAAATTAAGCTTTTCAGCGTGTATTTTTACTTTTTTTATATCAGCATAACCTGCTTTTTTTAGTATAAAAGCCATTCTCACCTCAAACTTAAGTTTTATTTTAAAGGAGCAGGTTAATTTACTTAATAAGAAATTATAAATTATTAAATTTTGATAAACACTAGCTTATTGTATTATTTAACCTGAATCACGAATTAAATATTTTCGAAATTCCTTAAAATTTATAAAAAAGAGGCGGCGGCTTCATGAGTGAGGCTATGCTCCCGCTAACGCAGAGCCGCCGCCTACCTTCAGGGCGGGTTGGGTGGGCGTTTTAAGGAATTTCGAATCAGTCGTACCAATGGATTTCCTATTTCGTGATTCAGGTTAAATAACTTAAACCGCTAATTGTATTTGCATGTCGTATAATTCGAGTTATATAATAAAAAAGTGGAATTTTATTAAGCCTTTAAACAATGAAGAACATTCCTTATTTTATATACCTGGGGCCTGAAGGTACTTACACTGAAGTTGCCGCGGAAAAATTCATAGAGAAGCTGGGAATTAGTGATTTCAACAGGAAACTTAAAAACTCGATTTTAGGCGTAATTAGCGCAATGGAAGACCCGGCGGACAATATAGGTGTTGTCCCCGTGGAAAATTCCATCGAGGGAGTTGTCAGGGAAACCATTGACAGCCTTGTCCGAACATCTTCCAGGGTGTTAATTACAGGTGAAGTCATTATTCCCGTTTCTCACTGCCTGATTAGCAGGGCTGGCAGAATTGATAAAATCGACAGGATTATTTCCATGCCGCAAGCGCTTGCCCAATGCAGGAATTTTCTTGAGGAAAAATTCCCCGCTGCGGAGAAACTTCCGGCAAAAAGCACTTCTGAAGCGGTAAAACAGCTGGCGCAGCTTCCTGATAATTATGCGGCGATAGGCTCATCAAGGGCTGGCGAGATTTACGGGCATAATATTCTTTTTTCAGAGATTAACGATGAAAAGGATAATTTTACCAGGTTTATCTCTATAGGCTCATCCAGTCCGCAACCTACCGGCAGGGACAAGACTTCAATTGCAATTAAGACTAATAATACGCCGGGATCTCTTGCGGAAGTGCTAATTATATTTAAGGAATATGATATAAATCTCTGTTATATTGAATCTCGTCCTTCCAGGAAAGTTTTTGGGGATTATACATTTTTTATTGATTTTGAAGGTCATATTAAAGATAAAAATGTGCGTAAGACAATAGAAAAAATAACGCCTCTTGTGAATTTTTATCGTTTTTTGGGTTCTTATCCCAGAGAAAATTTCAAAAAATACAATTCGTAACTCAAGTTATTTAACCTGAGTCGCGAATTAGCTTAAAAGTAATTATAACAGGGGTTTTTCGACTATATTAAATTTTCCCTGGTTAAAAAATCCCTTAGACAAGTTTTTGCCATAGCAATTGGCTGTGAAAAGGAAGTTCCTGCTATTTCATCAAATTTTCTGTTTTTGTAGGGAATAATGTTACCTCTACTATTAACCTCAAACATTATATTAGGATGAACCTGATAATATACATTATCTTTGCTTTCTCTGTTACTACGGCCAGTAACATATGCTTCTAATTCTTCGAAATCATTTGCCTTAATTAATTTATCCGCATACGATCTTTTTAATGTTTTTAAGGGTTCTTTTTCTTCCCATACTGACTCTAGCTCTGCCTGGGTAAGCTCAAAATCAGATATAGGCTTGCCTGCATATTTTTCATAAAAACCTTCAGGACCAAATTTATCATAAGTTACATCAACTCCAGGGACATCAGTAAAATTGATTCCATGTTCAGTAAATACAACTTTAAACTCTCCCTGTTCATAATCTGTTGATAGATTTCTGCTTGAACTGAATCTTGAGATTTCTTTTTTCCTGTTAAAGGATCCTATAACATTAACGTCATTTGCAAGCAATAGCAGATTGATACTATCTTTATCACCATTACCGGCACTTATAAACACTTTTATACCTTTACTTGTTAATTTATCAATAATATTTAAAATTTCATTAATATAGTGTATTTCTTCTTGTATTTTTTTTACTAAATTAGTTTCTATCTCTTCATCGCTGTCTGGCTCTGTGTGAAGAATACGAGAACTCATTGTAGTGATTTGTCTTGACTTTTCATTAAAATATTCGTCATCTTTTAATTTAGATAGCAATTCCTCAATAGATTTATTGCTAACAGTCTGCATTCTTTCTCTTATCAAGTCTTTGTTTTCTCTTATGTCCTGACTAGAAAGCTCTAAGTCTAAAATTTTACCAAGTGTTTTAACCGGTAATCTGATTCCTATAGAGAGGGATAAACAATTAACTTTATTACTTTCAACTTCTTTTACAGCATTATACAGTTCTTTTGCATTAAAATCACCAGGCAGTTCTTCAATATGATAATTAGCAAAGGGGTTGTGTTTTTTTGCAAAAGCCTCTACGAGTTCAGCATGTGAAACTTTTTCAGGCTCACTAAATAAAAAATCAATTCCATTACCATATGAAACATCTTTAGAGTCAATAAAAACAACATTAGGAAGTCTTTCATCAGGTATTCTTTTTGTTTTTAAGGATTTACCGCTAGAATATAATACCTTAAACAAGGATACAGAAGGGTCTTCAGTCGTATCTCTGATAACGAAAAAATTTCTGCCTTTTTCTGTTATTTTAAACCTTGCTCTCCTTACTATGTCCTGTCTATCCTCAGACCTTAATACTCTTCTATCTTCTGCAGAAGCACTGTTAAAGGCGTACCTGTCATATGTTAAGCCTTTAAAAGCAATTTGATAAAAATGATAATAAGGAGTATATTGTCTGCCTAAATCCTTTAAAACAGGATATACATGGCGATTATTGCGTATATTATATGTCCATAGTGGTGATGAGTTTCGATTTATAGTTAACATCTTCTGCCATCTTTAATATTTCATCTTAATACATATACATATAAAAACTAAACATAATAAAAGTTTCTAAACAGTTCTAATTCGTATAAAAGCACGCTATAATGCAGTTATAGAGAATAAAGGGGTGGTTGTTGGTTCAAATCCAGCCCACCTATAACTGGTTTTTAGTTAACCCGTCATTCAGGTTATTTAGCGATTGGAGTTAAATAAGATAGAGCTTTTTCCGCAAAAAGCCTTTTTTTATGCTGTTTATTTTTTCTCCCCTTTAAAACAACATCTAAAGGCTTAAGGATTCCGAAATTGCTGTTTACAGGCTGGAAGTCCTTATGATTGGGATGGGTAATATAACCGCATAAAGCCCCCAGCATTGAAACCGGTTCTAAAGTAAGCGGTCTTTCTCCTTTTAAAATACGCGCAGCGTTAATTCCAGCTAAAAGCCCCGTCGCAATTGACTCTGTGTATCCCTCAACACCTGATATCTGACCGGCAAAAAATAAGTCTTCCCTTCTTTTTGACTGCAGAGTGGGCATTAAAACAGACGGGCTATGGATAAAAGTATTTCTATGCATTACCCCGTATCTTGCGATTTCCGCATTTTCCAGCCCGGGGATGCATTTTATAAGCTCTTTTTGGGCGGGCCATTTCAGGTTTGTCTGGAATCCCACCAGGTTATACAGGCTTCCGGCGTGGTTGTCCATTCTGAGCTGGACTACGGCATAGTTTTTTCTCCCTGTCCTCGGGTCTATAAGGCCTACAGGTTTTAAAGGGCCATACCTCAGAGTGTCTTTGCCTCTTTTGGCCAGGACTTCCACAGGAAGACACGATTCGAAAAACTTTGAGTTTTTTTCGAATTCTTTCAATTCCGCTACAGGGGAATTTATAAGCTTTTCATAAAAAACTTCGTACTCTTCTTTATCCATAGGACAGTTTATATAAGCCGCTTCGCCTTTATCGTACCTGCTTGCCATAAATGCTTTTTCAAAGTTAATGGAATCTCTTTCCACGATAGGGGCTATAGCGTCAAAAAAGTACAGGTGTTCACTGCCTGTGATTTTTTTTATTTCTTCGCTCAGTGCTTCTGAAGTTAGCGGCCCGGACGCGATAATTACCGGCATGTCTTCCGGGATTTCCCTTATCTCTCCGTTTATAAGGTTTATTAAAGGGTTTTCTGCTATGGCTGCCGTTATTTTTTGCGAAAAAATTTCTCTATCCACGGCAAGGGCGTTTCCTGCGGGAACTGAGGTTTCATCGGCGAATTTTACCAGGTAAGAACCCAGAATTCTCAGTTCCTGCTTTAAAAGACCGCTTGCTGCGGAAAAATCATTTGAACCCAGGCTGTTGCTGCATACAAGTTCGCCTAAATTCCCGCTGGAATGAGCTCCTGTCATTTTTTCAGGCCTCATTTCGTACAAATCTACTTCTATCCCATTATTGGCAAGCTGAAGAGCGGCTTCTGAGCCTGCCAGTCCTCCACCTATGACCTTTACTTTTTTCATTGTTTAATAATAGTCCGTCATTATTGGCGCAAAGTCATTATAATTTGTCATATGCACAAAAGTATATAATACATTGCTTTTAAAGCATTTTGTCCCCATTTCAAGAATGTATTTTATGGCATCCCTGGTGGTTTTTACCTTAACTTCTCCCCTGCCTGATGTTAGCTGGTCGTATACGTTGCAAATTGAAACAATACTTGATTCAATGGAGATTAAGTTTCCGGAAATGCCGAATGGGTATCCTGAACCGTCAGCATTTTCATGGTGTTGAAGCGCTACTTTAGCTATGTTTTCCGAGAGGTTTAATTCATTTTTAATTATGTTATAGCCAAGTCTTGGGTGCAGGTGCAGAAGTTTTAACTCATTAATGGTATGTGCGTTTTTTTTCATTATAGACTGGGGAATTTTAGTCATTCCTATGTCATGAAGAATAGCGGCAAGAGTTACATCTTTTATGGCATGACTGTTTAATTTAAGCTTATGGGCAAGTACGGCGCTGAGCATTGCTACGTTTATACCGTGAGTGTAATAATAGTCGCCATGAATTTTTAACTGCGACCTGTATAGAATTTTATTGACTTCCGGGATAACGTCATCAACTATAGTATCCCGGACTTCTATACACAGCGAGGGATCCTCCGCGCCTTCTTCAATAAATTTATCCATTATCTGTCTATATTTGCCTGAAAGCCTGTGTTTAAAATCCTCTGAAATTACGGGCTTTTGGATTTCTTTTATAAAAGCCGCTTCTGCGTCGTTTAACCTGTTCTCTTCCGGCTCCTGTTCTTCTTCAGGTTCATCTTCCAGGTATTCATCGTCAACGGGCGTGATATCTTCATCATCAAGCTCTTCGATTTCATCGTCTATGTCTTCTATATACAAAGCGGGGATATATTTCAGCTGGAGAATTTTACCGGGGGTCATGATTTCTCCGGCACTAAATATTAACTTCCCTTTTTCATTATAAAGATCAAAGGGAAGTACCTTATGATTTACCAGTTCGTCTACTGAAATAAGCTGCAAATTCTAAGCTCCCGCCTGTTTTTACCCTGCGTCTTCCAACTTCTTGTAGTTATTAACTTATGTATATTATCGTGGTTTTTTTTCAAAACTTTAAACCTGTTTCTGTTATTTTCGGCTTATAAAAACCGTTTTTATAAGCCATATTGGTTATAGAGAAATATGTTTGCCGTTTATACTTTTCGTTTTATATGTTCCAGATCTAATAAAGCTGTATAAGTCGGTAAGATATACAGTTTTTCATCATTGTTAACATTTTTTAACGAATATAGCAATGCATCTTTGATGTTTTCCTTCATTATTATATTTCTTTCCTTGATTCCGGCATATTTTAGCCTTACAGCCATATCACCCGTTCTTATACCGCTTACTACAGCAATTTTATCATATCCTGAGAGCAATTCAAAGTTAGCATCCCAAAGCCAGGAAACATCGCGGCCATCAGCGTAATTGTCGTTTATTATGATAAGGAGCCTGGCTTTATCATCATCTTTTATTGTTTTTAGCACCTCAGTCGCGCCTATGGGGTTTTTTATAAGCTGTATCAGGGCTTTTTTCCCCTGCAAAGTTATGTATTCAGCCCTTCCAAAGGCTGTGGAGTAATTCTCTATGCCTTTTTTAATATATTCAGGGGGAATACCCGCTTCCAGAGCTGTTGCTGCCGCAGATAAGGCATTGTAGCAGTTATATAAGCCGGGAAGGAATACTCTGAAACTGAATTTTTCCTGGTTTTCAGGTTTTATCTCAATTTCCGAAAAATCAACATTTATCTCAGCCCTGGCGGAAATCTGGGGGTTTTTCCTTTTAATTCCGCATGAACATTCATAAAAACCAAGGTGACCGTAAAATATTTTATTATAATTAAAAGGTTTTCCGCATTTGCAGTTTATTGTTTCCCGGGGGGAGAAAGTTTTTTCAGGCTGGTTTGTATATCTGATTTCTTCAAATCCAAAAAATATCCTTTTCAGGCCATTTCCGTCATAGTTGCCTGCTATTGCCGAGACTAAAGGGTCATCGGAATTTAAAACCAGTTTTAAGGGCTTTTGGGAAGCCGATTTTTCCACGGCGGATTCAATTTTTTTTGCGGTCGTATTTAGTTCCCCGTATCTGTCAAGCTGGTCACGGAAAAGGTTTGTTACCAGGGTAATATCCGGGTTAAACTCATCAAAAGCCGGGTTCAGGTAGGCTTCATCCAGCTCAAGAATGCAGTTATCACAGTCCAGTCGGCCTTTTAATGAGCTTTTTTCCGCAACGGCGGAAGTTACACCGCTCAGCATATTTGCTCCCTTGCTGTTGTGGACGACTTTTCTGCCGTAACTCCTGAAAATTGAGGATACAAGCCCTGCGGTTGTTGTTTTACCGTTAGTCCCGGTAATTGTTATTATTTCTTTTTTTGTCTGTTTTACCAGGCAGGCAAGGATTCCGGAAGAGATACGCCGGGCTATCATTCCGGGCAAGTTAGTACCTGAGCCCAGGTTAAAAAATTTTATAAGGCTTACCGCAGTTTTTACAGCTCCAATTGAGATTGTATTAAGCAGTTGGTTTTTAGTGGACTGTTTTGACACTTAAATTACACCCGGTTTAGTATAAACTAATTTTTGCGTTTAATTAACTCGAATTGCTAGTTACATTTTTTCAAAATTCCTTAAAACGCCCTGGCGAAGCGGGAGTGAAGCAAAACCGAAACGGAAACGTTTTAGTTTTCGTTGGAGGTTTTGCGTAACTCATTCCCACCCAACCCGCCTGCTCGGAATGAC
>JANQIY010000214.1 GCA_028281965.1 Candidatus Gastranaerophilales bacterium | reverse complement strand
ATCCCATATTTGACAGTTGGAGAGAGATAAAATCCTGTAAGAGCTTGAAATAAAAGCCTTTGCAGGATTTGTTAGTGTTGATAAAAGTGCGTAATGTTTTTACTTTTTGGTAGCCGTTAAAATTTTTTTCATCATTCTTGTTGTAACAATCTGATAGTCGGTGCGGAATTCAAAAGCTTCATGCAGAGCATCAGTAAAATCAGTTCTTGTATAGGTTGGAAGATAGCCTTCACCTTTAATTTCAAAAAAATCCATATCTCGAAGTTCAGAAATAATCTCATGACAAGTAAATTGTTGATTGAGTCTCTTTTCCAGTAGCCGATAAATAATTAGTGATATGAAGCAAGTGGTGAAATGGGCCTGTATCCTATCATCTCTACTTAAGTAGACAGGTCTTGCTTTAAATTCACTTTTCATGATCCTAAAGGATTCTTCGAGCTCCCATCTGCGGTGATTCACCTTGATTATTTGTGAAGGATCATCTTCAAGATTGGTGCAAAGGCCATAAAAACCATCAAAAGCTTGTTCTTTTTGGATGAGAGCAGAATCAATGCTGTAGCTCTCTTTTGGGGCGAGTTCTCCATCAGGAGTATAGTTTGTCTTATGAATAAACCTTTTGTAATCGTTAGCATTGCATTTTTTAATTTTTGTTGGGTATGTAGCGATAAGATTTTGAGCGCGTTGTATTTGCGAAATCCTTATCTTAGTCTGATAATCCCTGTATTTGATCGAATATGTGACAATCAGTCTTTGCTCAAAGCCATTTTCTTTAATCCAGCGTTGTTTGTAAAAGACTTTAGCTCGTATTTTGGCTTTATCTTGCGGATTAGCTTGCTCTATCATTTGATCAAGTGTAGAAATATCATAGGTTTTATCGCTGCCGGGAAGTTTCCAACCATCGGGAGCAAGAGCCCATTTTTTTAGATGCTTTTTTAATTTTTTGACAGACTGTGTTGTAATAAAAGCCCGGCCATCTTTATCATTAAACTTTCGATTAGCTTCAGAAGCCAGCCCTGCATCAGTGCAAACAATAAATTTAGAAAGGGCAAAATCAGCAATAATTTTCTTCTCGAGGGGTTTTAAAGTAAGTTGTTCATTGGTATTACCTCGGTTTAAACTAAAGGCAAGAGGGATACCGTCACCATCCATAAAAAGCCCCATTTGAACAATGGGGTTTGGTTTATGGTCTTTAGAAGGGCCATATTGTTTAAAGCCATGTTCCTGTTCAATTTCAAAAAAATAATTAGTGCAATCATAGTAGAGCAGGCCGGTATTCCTTTTGGAAACTTTCAAACTACTTTGATATAATGAGGACTGAATAAAATCTGTTTCTTTGGCAAGTAACTCAAGGGCTCTGTATATATGATGCAGCTCAAAATTGGGCTGTTCAATAAATTTTTTAGAAAGCTGATAAGTTGCAAGCTTAGAGGATGGGAAAATAACTCTGCCATAAATCAATCTAGAAAGAATGGAATCCAAATCAAAACTAAACTTATAGTTATGAGAAATATGTTGACAAATCTTATCAATGCCAAGTTGGTGATAAATTTTTTGAAGGAAAAGATAGCCGCCGTTAAAAGAGTGCTGCTGATTTTTTTTGATAAATTTTGCGGGAGAATATTTAACGAGTACATCACGGTTTTCTTGCTTTTGTTTTTGATTAAGATCGTCTATGTATTTTTTTGCCCATTCAATAGGGTCCTGTCCATTTAGTTTTTTTTCTAATTCTTTAAGGGTACCAAGCTTTTCTACAATCTTTGTAGTGCGTTTATTGTTATGTGTGAAGTCCTTAATTACATAAAGAGAAGTAGCATTTTTAGATTTTGAATAAGAAAGCCTCATAATAGCAATCCCTCCATTCTTCTATATTATAATGTATTACGAGACAATACGCAATAGAAAAATGAGAAATTTGACAAAAAAACATCAAAGAAAGCCCTATTTTCCAGGCTTCCAAGAAATTTATAATTTATTCAACTGTCAAAGACCCGTTTATTTTAACAATTATTAAACTAAAAATCAACTACAACTATCGGCCATCAGCGGGTAAAACAAATAAAATACTTTACCTCAGGAATATTTCATGTTAT
>JANQIY010000128.1 GCA_028281965.1 Candidatus Gastranaerophilales bacterium | reverse complement strand
TAGATTATGGAGATTAAAGCATGTTTTTTAAATATTTTCGGGTAATGTCAGTTTAGAAGGGAGGGGGCTAGTTTGTTGTTTTGGGCTCACTTCGGGGCGGAGCAGGAGTTGCTTTGCAATTCATTTCCGGCGACTTCGTCGCCTCGCCTCTGTTTTTATTTATGATTTTGCAAAATTTATTTCAATAAGGACAGCGGAAAAAATTCTTAGCCACCGCAAAGGCGGTGGCTAAGAATTTTTGCAGTCTGCTTCATGTTGAAAAGTTAAATTTTAACTCTATTTGAAACCTTGTTATAATTGCTTTTAAGCTAATTCGTGATTCGAGTTTTATTAGTATGAATTATGCCATTTCATCAAAAACTTTTTTTGCATCTTTTATTGTTGCCTCAGGGCTTAAAAAAATATGTTTAATTTTCCCTACTGCGCTTGCAGGTACTCCTGTTTTTGCAGCATTGGCTACTCTTTCTTCATGGACCCTTTGCGAAAAAGTTTCTGCAGCTTTCTCTGGTATTTGTGAGTCTTTAGTAATAATTCCTTTAGCATCTTTAGCAAAGATTGTAACCATTTTTTGTGCATTTCCAAAACTAAGTGGACTTACCATTTTTTACCTACCTTTTCCTTTATTTAAATAACATCTATATCAAAAAAAAAACAAAACTTGTTGCCCAAAAAATTGAAAATATTACAAAAAATTTACAAAATAGGAGGTTTACCTAAGAACTCATTTTCGCACCGGTCATTTTAAAGCTCATTCATGCCTGCGGTAGCCTGGCTTCATTCATGCCCGATTTTAAGAAAACTAACTCATTTTGGTATAAGTTAACAATGCAGTAGGTTATGGCCTCAATTTTTAAAAAAGTCAAATTTGTGTGTTTAAGTTAACTTTTAGTAAAAAAAATTAACGATTTTGTTTTATTCAACAAAAATTGCTAACATAAGTTTGTTGAATACCTGATCATTTGTTGAAAACAAATTTTAAAATCGGGAAAGATTAAATATAACTTAAAAATTTAACTATTTAACAGGAGGAATTTGAAAGCTTTATGGACTGGTCTGTGCGAAAACTTAAAAACAACTGCATAATAGAAGTCCCTGCAAATATTTTTAATGATGAGGTTACGGAAGCTTTTAAAAAGCTAATGGAAACCCTTGCAGAAAACGGTTACAGAAATTTTTACCTTGATATGAGCCAGATTTCCAAGGTTAATTCAAAAAGTCTTGCCTCTATAATAAATGTTTACCAGTTTGCCTCCTGTTATGATTTAGAAGTCAAAATTTATAATCTACAGCCGTACGTTTCACAGTTAATTTACCAGACCAGGTTAAACCAGATATTTGATATTTGCGAACCGGGCGATGATATTTTCTGCCGGCAGTCCTCAGAAAACTACAGGACTGCATAAAACTGCTATTTTATTCTTACTCAAGTTGCTATTTATAAATTTTTTCAAAATGTATATGGATTAGAAAAGGCGGAGCCTTTTCATTCCTCTAAGGGAGAGGAGGGTGGGCATTTTGAAAAAATTTTGTAATGTAAAATAGAGAAATTTTATAGGTGGCAACTTGAGTTTTATTCTTCTTTTTCAGAAATTATCTTTATTTCAGGTTGTTCGGCCATTTTGTCAATAAAATGGCTGTAGCGTTCCATACGGAGTTTTAACCAGCTTACCATTGTCTCAGAGCCGTAAACTTCAATTACCCTTGTTCGTTGAAAGTTCCTGTAACTTTTATTGTGAGTTTCTTCAAGAAACGTGTTGCACTTGCAGTTAAGTTCCTCTATAAGATCATATAGAGTTTTTAGCCATGCAGCTTCTACTGTGTTTTCATTAACCTTGAATTCGATAATCATTAGTTCTTTGACCTCCGGTTGGGGTTTTGGGAAAAATTTGCCGGTATATTCTAAAATTTTTATTGAAGATATTTTACAGTTGTCTGAATGTTTTTATGCCCGAGCATTCGGCTGATTACACAGATGTTTATGCCTTTTTTGACAAGTTCTGCCGCATAGCAGTCTCTTAGTTGCTGAAGTTTAATATCACTTCCGGTTTTTGCGCGGTATTTTCGCCAGAACTTGTTCAGGGCTTGATAACTCAGGGATTTATCCTGCGCGTCACCTCCTTTAAAGATTAATCCTGATTTTATATTTACCTCATCCGTATACAGCCTGAAGAGCTTGATTGATTCCGAGGAGAACAATGGCACTCTTCTCTTGCTTTCAGCCGTGTTTACAAAAATCGTCTGGGTTTCGATCTCCACGTTCTTGCATTCCAGGTTAAGGACTTCATAGACCTTAAGCCCGGCTTCAAGCATAAGCGTAAAAATCAATCGGTACTTAAGGTTATTCTTATTTATGGAATTATCACGGTTAAAAATATCAATAGAGCATAAAATTTTGTCTATTTCATTTTTTTCAATTTTTCTTGGTATTAAGGAAGGTTTATGTGTTGTGTTTTCAAGTTTTAAAATAGGGTTATCAGTTATAAAATCCTTTTTGTAACACCAGTTCAAAAACATTTTCAGGCTGCTTATGTGTCTTGCCCGTGTTGTCGGGGATTTATCATTAAGCCCGCCGAGATGTTCCCGTAATATTTCCACATTTATGTTCTCAATATCCCCCGGACAGCTGTTTATGAAGTTTTTCAAGTCGCTTCGGTAATTTACGATGGTATTTCTGGACTTTCTGGAAACTTTCATTTCCTGCAGAAACTCATCAAGAATTTTACTTACATTATTTTTTTCCATAAATTAATATCTTTCCCTTAAGTTTACTCGAGTTGCTAATTGCATAGTCATATCCTGGCTTTTGGCTAATTAGCAACTCAAGTAAGTTTAAAAAATTTTTTTAAACTTTTTTAAATCTGCCTGCGCAAAATAGTTATATAATTTATATTATAGCAAACAATTTTTACAAATTAAAGTGTTTAAATTTGCCTTGTCTTCCAAAACTGTGTTGATAAGTCCTCAAGCTGTCATTGCGAGGGCTCAATGACAATTTGAGAGCCCGTGGCAATCTGTCCGGTTAACATTATTTCAGTAGATTACCACGTCGGGCAGAAGAATGTTTATATCCAATACTCAAGCTCATTTGCCTGCCCTCTTCGTATGACATTGGTCGTTTATGGTTTTATTTACCGGATAGGTTCTAAGTTGCTTCAACAAAAATTAACAAATTAAATAAATTTGTAAAATTAGAGTATAATACTATAATAAATATTTTTATAGAAACCTAAAAATTTATATGAAGCTGGTAAATAAAACCAAAAACCGGATACTTGCCGAGAATATTGAAGTTGCAAATACTCCTTTAAAGAGAATGAAAGGTCTTCTAGGGAGGGACTGCCTGGAAAAAGGCAGCGGGCTGCATATAATTCCCTGCAATAATATACATTCCCTGTTTATGAAGTTTGAATTTGACGCTGTTTTTATGGATAGACAAAACAAAGTAAGACACCTGTCGGAAAAAATACCGCCCTGGACATGGATAAAGTTTTGCTTTTCCGCTAATAGTGTAATAGAGCTGCCGGCAGGGATTATCAGCGAAACAGGTACAGAAACCGGGGATGAACTGGAATTCCATTGAAAAATAAAAGAATAAAAATTTTAAAACAGGCAAGAACATCTGACGGGAACGTTGCTTACTGGATGAACCGGGATCAGAGATTCCGGGACAACTGGGCGTTAATCCATGCCCATGAGCAGGCAATTGAGCGTAAAAAACCGCTTTACGTGTTTTTTAACCTTGTCCCTGAGTTTCTTAACGCAACCATGCGCCAGTATGACTTTATGATAGAGGGTTTGAAATCTGTTGAAAGTGACTTAAGGGGCAAAAATATTCCTTTTGTGCTGACAACCGGCCAGACAGAGAAAAACATCCCCGAATTAACGCAAAAATTCGGCGTGGATTATCTGGTTACGGATTTTAATCCCCTAAAAATCAAGAAACACTGGCTAAAAAAGGTTATGGAAAATACCGATGCCACTATATGCGAAGCGGACGCCCATAATATAGTCCCCTGCCCGGAGGCATCGGATAAGCAGGAGACTGCTGCCCGCACTATAAGGCCTAAAATCCGAAAAAAGCTTTATGATTACCTTGATGACTTCCCGGAAATCACGAAACATCCGCATAAACCGGATAAAGAAGAGCCGGGGGTTGACTGGGCAAGAGTTATCAAAACACTAAAAGTTGACACCGGGGTAAAACCGCTGGACTGGTTAAAACCCGGCGAAAATGCCGCTAAAGAAGTTTTGAAGGAATTCATCGAAAGCAGGCTAAGCAAATACCCGGATGAGAGAAATGACCCTACAAAGGATGTTTTATCCAACCTTTCGCCTTATCTTCATTTTGGGCAGATTTGCTCACAGCGGGTTGTGCAGGAGGTTATTGCCTCTAACGCCGATGAAATCGCAAAAGATGTCTTCATTGAGGAAATCGTGGTTAGAAAAGAGCTTTCTGACAATTTCTGCTACTATAACGAGAATTACGACAATACCGAATGCTTTAGCGGCTGGGCAAAAGACACTTTAAACAAGCATGGGAAAGACAAAAGAGAGTATTTATATTCCCTGGAAGAGCTTGAATCTGCCGGGACTCACGATGATTTATGGAACGCTTCCCAGTTGCAAATGGAACATACAGGCAAAATGCATGGATATATGCGTATGTACTGGGCAAAAAAGATTCTTGAATGGACGAAAACACCTGAGCAGGCAATGGAATTTGCAATTTACCTGAACGACAAATATGAAATAGACGGCAGGGATCCCAACGGTTATACGGGGATTGCCTGGAGTATCGGAGGGGTTCACGACCGGGCGTGGCAGGAAAGGCCTGTTTTCGGTAAAATCAGGTATATGAACTATAACGGGGCCAGGTCAAAATTTGACGTGGGTAAGTATATTAAGAAATACGTTAATTTACCCCAATGACGGGTTTTTAAACTTTTACCCGCCTCGTCTCATCATAGCCTTTATAATATGCTCTGCATGAAGTTTCAGGAATTTTTGGGCAAATTTACAGTGCTCTTCTGCTGACCTTAACATCTCTGGTGTTATTCCTAATGCGGTACACATATTAGCTGTTGTAGGAGATAGAAGAGGACCCTTTAAGGAAGAAACAAAAAATTCTTATGTAAAATTTTCAAAAATATTCCTTATTAAATTTTTTCGGTCGAGCGACCGACCGAAGGGAGGGAAGCGAGAC
>JANQIY010000124.1 GCA_028281965.1 Candidatus Gastranaerophilales bacterium | reverse complement strand
GATATAACTGCATTACGGCATTTTAAATATCTAAACCCTGTATCCTTGTAGTAAAACGATAAAATAAGTTTTTGTTTTGCTTATCTCATGTAGCACATGGATTTACATGATTTAAATCATGTAAATCCATGTATTGACAGCGTTATAGTTATATGGAATAATGATAATGTACTTCCTATAGCCGATTTGAGCTAAAAATACTTTTTAGTTCTTCCTTGTGAAGAGTGTTTTTCGTGCAGATTTTTATACAAGAGAATTTTTATTGGTTAAACGGAGCTTATGAATATGCTTAAAAACAAAGGTTTTTCCCTTGCGGAAATTTTAGTGGCACTGGTAGTGATAGGAGTAATAACGGCATCGGCAATGCCTTTGATGACAAAAATGGCTCAGAATAAAACAGGCGTTGACAGAAACACAATAATTTGTATATCTGAAAGCCCTGCTGAATGGTATAAAGAAATCGACGGGACTACAGAGATTCCCGCTGAAGGCACAAAGTGCTGGGCTGCTGTAGTTGATACTCAACATAACAGGGGCAGGGCATTGGAAACGGCAAAATGGTATGCAAACAACGCTAAAACAGAATTACAGAAAATAACAGCTAAAAAACTGCTCAGGACAGCTTGTGATAATGGAGGAAAAGAAGCCTGTGATTATTTCATATATTCCTGCTGGAAATCAGGCAGTGATTCAGAACCTTATTGCGATGATGAGGCTAATTTCCTGGATTTAACTTATTATCTGCACCAATACACAGATGTAACTCCGGGTGGGATATATATAAAAAAAGAGATGGAAGGTTTACTTACCAAAAACATAACAAATCTTTTAGAAGAGGTAAAACATTCCTGTTCTAATAACCAGAAACCTGAGCCTGCCCCGGAAAATCTGGGAGATAATATAGCCTGTGATTTATTGGATTTAAATATAGCCTGGTGGATAAAGCAGTGTAACAGCGGCAATGCGTTTGCCTGTAAGTATTGCTATGATAATAATTACAACAGGAGCTGCACCCGGGTAAAATCACTCTGGGATGAAGCTGATAGCGGGATTTATAGGCTGACTGCAAAAGGTGACCCGGCAGAGTCCGGTAATACCCCTGTAGAAGTAAACTGCAATATGACAAATCTTGCTTCTGCGGCAATAAGCGGGTGTAATTTCCTGGTTTCCGGGGATTGTGAAGAAGGGTATGATAAGCAATACAACAGGAGCTGTTATGAGGTAAAAACAGAATGGGGAGGAGCCGAAACAGGAGATTATAAACTGACTGCAAACGGAGATCCTGGAGCCCCTGGTAATGAGCCTACAATAGAAGTTTATTGCAATATGACGAGCAAGGTCAGTGCGGCAATAACAGGGTGCGGGTATAATACCGCTGCTGAAGGGCCTATTCCCGCGGATGAATATGTGCCCGGGGATTGTGCATATGCGTATACAGAAAAGTACAACCGGGATTGTGATAAGATTTTCGCTGTATGGAGCAGTGCTCCTATGGGGGATTATTATCACCTGACCGGGGCCGGGGATAGCCCGCCTCACCTTGTCAGTTCAGTCTGTCTATCAGAGCCGCCGGATGATCCTGTGAATACTTGTTTTAATCCCAGGGGGGCTACTACGGATTTTCTTTATACAGAAACCGGGTTTGATTATAGTTTCAGGATGACAAACTGTAATATTGCCAAAGACCCCGTTGCAAATGATGTTACTCCGGATAGTAGTGAAAAATGCTGGTATGGAAAAACAGGGACTACCTGTACCGATTCAGGGTGCGGCAATGATGCAGGCGGTGGTAAAACTGATAAATACCTATGCAATTATCCCGGTGCGATAGCAGCATGTCATGCACTGAACGGAGCCAATCCCGTACAATACGGAGAGGGCTGCAGTGATGGTAAATGCACAAAAAACTCAACAGGCTGGCGCTTACCAACAAGTTATGAATTGGCTAGATTGCGTCTAGATCCACTCAAAAACAGCAATCTTACCACTAAAGCGTTTAATAATCCTGGGCTTTGCGATCAATACAGCGGCTACAGATCGCCGCAGTGCATGTATTATGAGGGCTGTACGGGCTCCTTTATCTCCAATTGCTACCCAAACGTCCTGTTGGTGTCAGATTCACCTAACCAGGGCATGCACTTCTACCTCCAAGGGGATATGTGGAAAGCTAACGACGGTCATCCGCCCACTTACGCGCTTTCTGTCCGGTGTGTCAGGAGTTTATGATTTAAAGAATTTCGAATCGGTCGTATCAATAGATTTCCTATTTAACTCAAGTTATTTATAGTTTAATATTCCTTTTTAATAAAAATTAAGCTGGTAGTTCCAATGGTAATGGGCTTATTTCAGGAACCTGGACCGGTTCTTTGTAAAATATTTGGAACAGTGTTCTAAATGCGTCCACACGATTATTTCCAATATATTTAAAAGCAGGAAGTACAGTTCTGGTTGTTGCTACAGGGTCTCTTAAGAAAGCTCCTCTTAACCCTCTGCTTAAATCCAGTAAATTATCTTTCGGGTTTATCAGGCTTCCGGTAACTTCCTTTAATTCATTTAAAGTTAAAATCCTTTGTATTGCAGCTTTTATCATTACGCCATCTTTAGAGGAAGAGACGATTCCCAGTTCATTTAAAATTGAGTTAATTACTTTACCATTATATTGAGAATCTTTAAGGTTTATTCCTGCTTTGAAAAGTCTTTCATCTAAAAGTGAAGCAAATTTATTTATAAGTTCTTCCCGTGATGTACCCGCCGAAATATCAGCATTTTCTACAAGTTGTCTGGCAATACCTCTACTGTTGCCTGTCATTATATTAAATGACATTGCTAAGTCATTAACTATTTCCTTATTTGTCCTTTGCATTGTTAGACCGGTATCAATGTATGTAACTCTTAATTTGTTTGTTTTTGGGTCAAGATTTATAAAAACGTTTCCTGCATGCGGGTCACCATGAATTGTTCTTCCTCCTTTTGAAGTAAACATAAATTGCTCGTTTTCTGCTCTTGCATATGTAGAAGGCAAATCTTTCATCCATTTTTCAGGTTCTGCCAGCCATTCATGCCTTGCAATACGGTCTTTAAACCTCTCAAAGTATTCCTGAGGATTTTCTTTATACACTTTAAGCATTTTTATTAATTTATCCATTTCAATACCGGGAGCCATTTCATAAACCACAGAAATTCCCCTGCCTGCCCGATTTCCAACTTCAATGGGCTGGGCTACATCAAACCTTTTTGCACCAGCTGCCAGATTTCTTGCACCCTGGGCTTCAATATTCAAATCCAGCTCTTCCATCCAGCCTTTATACATACTTTCAATCGTTCTAACCTGAAAATCGGCTTCTTTAGGGTCGTTATAAAAATGACGCGCTGCTGCAATAAATGCATCTCTTTCTTCAATCAACCTTTCCGGGGTAACATCTTCTTTAATCATTTTTATAACGACTTTCTGTCTATTAAAATCAGCAAGGTACGCCTCACCTATAGTTGCACTTCCAAGCCTTCTTTGCAGAATATATTTTCCCGGCCCATATAACTCATCCGCTAACCCCTGCGCCTCTCTAAGACTACGTGACGGGGTAGTTGAACTTCTTAACCTGGCGAACATATCCTTGACAGTCTTTGGCAGTGAACTATCTGAAGATAGGGTCTGGATTATTTTACTCGGGCCGATGCCTGTATCCTCGAGAATCATTTGCAATCTGGTTTCCTGGTCAGATAAATAATATTTTACATCTTGACCTCTTTTATTAAGACGTCCTGCCAGAGAACCTAAAAACGTTCTTATACTTTTATCGCTGGTTATTTCATCAGCATTTTTTATTATAGACTCAACTGCTTTTGCATCTACCATATCAAGTAAAGATTTTGTGCCGGTTTCCGGAATATTCTGTAAATCCTGTCTTGCAAGATCACGAGCTACAACAATATCAACACCTAAATCTTCGGCGCTTTTAACCGCTCGTCCTATTCCTCGCATTCCTCCGCCAATTACAGGAGCCAGTATAGCTCCGCCAATTGCGCCATGCACAAACGCTTTGCCCGCGCCTTCAAAACCGCCTGTTCTAATTACGTGACGGGCTGTATTATCCAAAGATCCCCCAATTGTTCCATCTACCGCCATTTCAGCAGTAACTGCAGCTGCTCTTTTCGTTGCAGTTCCTCCAACATATCTTTGTCCAAAGTTTAAAAATGGTCTTGCTATAGCAGATTTTGCACTGCTTGTAGCTAATCTTGCAGTTCCTTCTTTTGCAACCTCAATTCCCAGCCGCGAAGCGACGGTTTTTCCGATAACTCCTCCTATACCTGCTGTTATAGGAGCCAATACGCCTGATATAAAGCCTGTGCTTGCATCATACAACAGGTCATCTGAGGTATATTCACGTCCTCCCGATATAGCATCCGTTCCTTTAATCACTGTTTTTACACCGGAGCCAATCACTCCCGCTCCGGCTATGGCTGCTCCGGTAACAGCTAAGGATGCTCCTCCTGTAACAGGCGCTGCCAAAATTCCTGCTGCTGCAACCGCATAACACCCAAATGAAAAAAGTCCTGAACCTATATCTGCAATTACATCAACACCAATTTCTTGAGATTCAGAGTAATTATTAACCCTTTCATCCACTTTAGAACCTTCAAGTAAATTCTTTTCACCTGATATATCATTAAGGTTTAATTCTTTACCGGTTAATTCTTTATATTTTTTAACAAAAGCCGCATCGTTTCCAGAATTAGCTAACTGTTCCAGTTCAGCTATTTTTGCGTCAATGCCGGCAATATCTTTTCCTACTTTATTACTGCCTGCATCTCTATTTACTAAAACGCTCCACCATTTTCTGGGGTCATACCACTCCTTATCTTCACCTGATGTTCCAAGGTTATTCTTTGTCCAGTCCCAAACATTGCCTAACCATCCCTGACGGCTTTTTTCTTCCTCAAATCGCCTTGCTAATTCTTCTTTGGAATTTCTTAATTGGGCAATAATAGCTATTTTAGGCCCATTTGGGCTTTGAAATGGATATAATCCTGTTATATCAAGGCTTTCTATCATGCGGGGGGGGGTTCTTTATTAGAATTAAAATTTACGGCGTCAAAAGAGGAAGCACCAGATACCGGAAATAAAGGGTCATCGATTTCCGGCGTTCTTTGACCTACTATATTAAATCTATTCTCATGCCCAATTTCATAAATTGGATTTACCCTGGTCATCCTAAATAACTTCCTGTATAATTTCTATTCCCTACTATTAATATAAAAACGAATAATGCTAAAAAATTGACTTTTTAAAGCTGTCATTCAAGTATTTTTGAAACATTTTGGTTTTTAAACTTAACAGTACGAAATAGTCAGCTTAAAATTTTTACAATAGCTCTTGAGAGTTTTCAAAATCATTTTTTTTGATTTATTATATTTGTGAAAAATATTTATAAAGCAGGTATTGTAAAAATCAAGCAAAAAGGGGAAGGGATTGAATCAGAAGTCTGGAAAAACAACATTGTATGAAGAACATAAAAAACTTGGGGCAAAGATGTTTTCTTTTGCCGGGTGGGAAATGCCGCTGCAATATTCTTCAGTTAAGGAAGAACACCTGACTGTAAGAAATAAAGCGGGTTTATTCGATGTTTCACATATGGGACAGGTTTTTATTTCCGGGAAAGACGCGCTTGATTTTCTTCAAAACCTTGTGCCGAGAGATTTATCCGGGTTAAGGGAAGGTAAGGCTCTTTATTCGCTGCTGGTCAATGATAATGGCGGAATTATAGACGATTTAATAATTTATAGGCTTCCTGATTCGGAATCCTGCCGTAAATTCCTGCTTATAGTAAACGCTTCGAGGATTGAAGAGGACTTAAACAGGCTTTTACTCTTCAAAAATAATTTTGAGGTGAATATCGATAATAAATCAGATGAATTGTCAATGATTGCTGTCCAGGGCCCGTCATCTGCCGAAGTGGCGGAAGCTTTAGGGCTTAATAAAGACGACCAGCCGGCAAGGTTTAGCCTAAAACAGACAGAGTTGAACGGTTATGACATTTTAATCGCCAGAACCGGCTATACAGGAGAGGATGGGTTTGAAATAATCGTAAAAAACGAAGACGCTCCCGGGCTGTGGCAGGAAATCCTCAACAGGGGAGAAAGTCTTGGGATAAAACCTGTTGGTTATGCTGCAAGGGATACTCTAAGGCTGGAAGCTTCCCTGCCGCTCTACGGACAGGACTTGACCGAGGATACAACGCCTGTTGAAGCTGCTCTATGTTGGGCTGTATCAAAAGACAAGAAAGAAAATTACTCCGGTAAGGAAATTATATTAAACCAGATGACTACAAAAAAGGTTGACAGAAAACTTATAGGGTTTAAAATGCTTGATAAATCCGTTCCACGGCATAATTATGAAATTTATGTAGATAATCAAACAGCAGGCCAGGTTACAAGCGGTGGATTTTCTCCATGTATTAATACCGGCATTGGTTTAGGGTACATTAATACTCAAAAACCCTTTTCAGAAGGCACGAAGATCGACATAATGATAAGAGGAAAACTTCATCCGGCGGAAATAATTAAAAAACCGTTTTATAGTAGGAAATAAAGGAGAACAACAAACAATGACAGTTAATATGTCCGGTGTTTTATGTACAAAAAGCCATGAATACGCTATTCAGGCCGGGGATGTCCTGAAAGTAGGCATTACAGATTTTGCTATTGAGCAACTGGGAGATATTGTTTTTGTAGAATTACCTGAAGTAGGGACAACATTTAAAAAAGGTGAAGTCTTTGGCACGATAGAATCTGTAAAAGCGGCTTCTGAAGTGTATCTTCCCGTTTCGGGAAAAATTGTTGAAATTAACGAAAAAGTCCAAAATGAGCCTGAAATTATTAATGAAGACTGTTTTGGCGAAGGCTGGCTGGTTAAAGTTGCTGACTATGATAAAGCCGACCTTGAAGGTACAATGTATTACGATGAATATAAGCATTATTTAGAGCAAGAGGAAGAAGAAATTGTTTAGCTACCTGCCGCATACCGATGAAACCAGAAAAAGTATGCTAAAGGAAATTGGCCTGGAAGAAATAGAAGACCTTTTTCGCCAAATTGCCGGTGGTATAAGAGTAAAAGATTCCGGATTTAATTTGCCGGAAGGGATTAGTGAGCTGGAGGCAAGTAAAAAAGTTGCAGATATTGCATCTAAGAATAAAAATTTTCAAAATGTCATATCATTTCTGGGGGGCGGCGTTTACAACAGGTATATTCCCGCCTGTATAAATACTATAATCCAGAGGTCAGAGTTTATAACGTCATATACACCTTACCAACCTGAGGTTAGCCAGGGAACTCTCCAGGCTATATTTGATTATCAGACGCTTATATGCAACCTGACAGGCATGGATGTTTCAAACGCCTCAGTATATGACGGGGCATCCGCCTGCGCAGAAGCTGTACTGATGGCTGCAAGGATCGCCGGAAAATCCGAAATCCTTATCTCTAAAGCTGTTAATCCGGAATATAAGCAGGTTCTTGAAACATATTGCTATGGAGAAGATATAAAAATCACTTATCTTAATACAGACTCAGGAAAGACAGTTTTGAAAGACTGTATTAACTATGACGACTATGCATGCGTTCTGGTTCAAACCCCCAATTACTTTGGTTGTGTTGAAGATACTGATAATTTGCAAAAGCTTAAGGATTCAAAGGCAAAACTGGTTGTATGTGTTGACCCTGTAAGTCTTGCGATACTCAAACCTCCCTCGGAATACGGATCTGATATAGTTGCGGGGGATTTCCAGGCATTAGGAATAAGCGCAAGTTTCGGAGGGCCTCACGGAGGTTTTATCGCCTGTAAAGAAGCTTATTTAAGACAGCTTCCCGGCAGAATAGCAGGTTTAACAAAGGATAAAGACGGCAAGGAAGCGTTTACGCTTACTCTTCAAACAAGGGAACAACATATAAGACGCGAAAAAGCCACGAGCAACATCTGTACTAATAACGCGCTTATGGCGCTTGCGGCAACGGTTTATATGTCCGTCCTGGGGCCGCAGGGGTTAAAGGAAATCGCCGGGATTTCACTACAAAACGCTCACTATATGGCGCAAAGGCTGGCGGAAATTCCTGCAGTCAAAGTTTTATACCGGGATTTTCTCTGGGAATTTGTCATAAAAACCGAAAATATACCTTCTGGTGAATTCATAAATAAACTTGCCGAGAACGATATTTTTATAGGGATTGACCTTTCTAAAAAGTTTGATGATATGCAAAACTGCATACTGGTTTCCGTTACGGAAATGAATTCCCGTGGTGACATTGACAGGGCAATCGAATTGATAGCTGACATATTAGAAGAATGTAAACTGGTAAAAAATTAACTACTTAAAAAGTGTGAGTATGAATACGGAAGAGCTGATAAAACGGGATATAAAAAATATCTGGCACCCTTTTACCCAGATGAAAGATTATGAAAATGAAGCGCCGCTTATAATTGACAGGGGTAAGGGTATATATATCTGGGATACAGACGGAAACCGATACATGGACGCTATATCTTCCTGGTGGGTGAACACGCTCGGGCATTCCCATCCCCGGCTTAACGAGGCAATAAAACGCCAGCTGGACAAAATTGAGCATGTATTACTTGCGGGATTTTCCCATGTCCCGGCGATAGAACTGGCGGAAAAATTGGTTGAACTCACGCCTGAGAAGCTAACAAAGGTATTTTATTCTGATAATGGCTCTACTGCTGTAGAAGTTGCTTTAAAAATGGCGTATCAATACTGCCAGCAGATGGGGAAGCCTCAAAAAAACAAGTTTGTCGCGCTTAAAAATTCTTATCATGGCGACACAATCGGCGCGGTTTCTGTGGGCGGGGTTGATGTTTATCATAAAATTTATAAACCGATGCTTTTTGACATTTTCCAGGCGGAATCTCCTTACTGCTACAGGTGCCCGATGGGAAAAAACAAAGAGTCCTGTGATATCGAGTGTATGGGTTCTGTTGAAGAGATTTTTTGCAAACACCATGGGGAAATAGCCGGGATTATCGTTGAGCCCATTGTCCAGGCAGCGGGAGGAATGATAATTTATCCTGCGGAATATTTAAAACGCCTTAGAAAGCTTTGTGATGAGTATAAAGTGTTTTTAATAGATGATGAAGTGGCTATGGCATTTGGAAGAACCGGTAAGTTGTTTGCATTTGAGCATGCACAGGTCGTACCTGACCTTGTTTGCCTTGCAAAAGGCATAACGTCAGGCTATCTTCCCCTTGCCGTGACAATGGCTACAGATGAAATTTACCGGGCGTTTTATGATGATTACGAAAAGCTCAAAACCTTTTTTCACGGGCATAGTTTTACCGGAAATCCTATTGCGGCAAGTGTGGCGGTGGAAAATCTGAAAATTCTTGAGGAAGAGCAGGTTATAGAGTCGCTTCCCCCGAAAATCGAAGCTCTCAGGTCTAATCTGGAAAAATTCAGGGAACTTGATTGTGTGGGAGATATCAGGCAGGCCGGAATGGTCGGCGCTATTGAGGTTGTAAAAAATAAGGAAACAAAAGAGCCATACAGGTTTGAAGAACGTATAGGGCATAAAATCTACAAACAAGCCCTGAAAAGAGGTGCAATCCTCAGGCCTTTAGGTAGTGTAATTTATTTTATGCCTCCCTATGCCATAACAGAAGAAGAAATCCGGCAGGTTGTTGATATTGGCGTGGATTCGGTAAAAGCGGCGCTTTATTGATGACAGGACTTACGCAAAATTTTAAACACCTGAACTTAAGGGGTTTTAATTTTTTTTACTGATTTTGAACTTCTTTCAAATTAAAATCGCTAATTGAAACTTTTCACACAAAAAAATATAATGTAATTAAGAGCCTATCCGAGAAATAAAACAATAAACGACCAGTGTCATTACGAGGAGGGCAGGCAAATAAGCCCGGTTATTTGATATAAACGCTATTCTGCCCGACGTGGTAATCTGTCTAAATGGGCTTGTTAACCGGACAGATTGCCGTCCCGTGTCAAGCACGGGGCAGGCTTCCTCACAATGACAGGTGTTTGCTCGGTTCTGTCTATAAATTATTCCCCGGATATGTTCTAAGTAGATAAGACAAAATTCTTACGCATTTTTTCATCCTGAACCGCTGAGTGAATGCTATAATCGTAAAATTAAAGCATTGTGAAGGATATTCCAAACAAAACCGGTAAAACCCTTCGCACTGCATACGCACAAATCAGAGCAAATTCCCCCCGGCCCGGGGTAACACGGACATAAAAACTTTTTCAACTTTCCTTAGTGTATTTTTGTAATTATGAAGATTTAAAGTATTATGGAACGAATTCTTCCGCTTGAGCTTGTAGGCTATAAAGAACTTGAATATGACCTTCTCGATGAAAACGGTGATCTCGTCGTTCAAAAGGGTGAGCAGCTTACAGCTAGTATACTGATGAAGCTCAGTTATATGAAGTTATATAAACATGAGCATAAACCTGTTTATACATTGGAAGAAAAACAGCGGGAAGAAGGGATTAACCTCCCTGATTCTCTTATAGCAGAGAGTTCCACCGAGCACCTGCTTGGGGATACACGTGATTTTCTTCAAAAAGCCTATGACGGAGTACCTATAAAACTTGATGATTGTATTAAATCCGCTAAAATAATCATAGAAGAAGTGGCTCAGGCAATTGACAACATCGACAGCATTAACCAGCTCAGGGTTTATGATGAATATACGTATTCCCATAATATAAACGTTTCTTCACTTAGCACGGCTGTCGGGATGTATATGAACATGAGCGAGAATGAAATCAAGGAGTTGGCCCTGGCGGCTTTTCTTCACGATATAGGAAAAATGAAAGTCCCTAAAGAAATTTTAAATAAGCCCGGTAAGCTTGATATTACAGAATTGGAAATTATGCGCAGGCATACAAGTCTTGGATACCGCTACATTAAGGAAAATTTCGATGTTCCGGATAGGATTGCCAGGGTTGCGCTTGACCATCACGAAAAATTTGTGGGAAAAGGCTACCCTAACGGATTACACGGCAAAATGATTAACAGGTATGCTCAAATTGCAAGCGTTGTTGATATTTACGACGCGCTTGTTTCTGATAGAGTTTATAAAAAAGGGATTCCGGCAGGTAAAGTTATTCATATTATGAAAACAGAGCTTAGAAATGAATTCAATGAAGAAGTTTTTGATAAGTTCATTAGTCTTGCCGTTTCCAAAAAAGACGCTGAAATCCCGGAGGAGTCCGGGAATTCCGGGGAACCCCCATCACAAGAAGCAATTTAGTCCCTTAATTTTGCCCGCTGAGATCGGTATTTCCGATAAGTTTTTTTAAAAGCCCTATGCTTCCCGAACTCGTCTGCTGGTTTGGTGTGTAAACTTCCTTTGCCGCTTTTTCGATATTTGGGGTATTTATTTCAAACAGATGAAACCTGGCAGGCCCAAGCTTAACGTTTAAAGCCTCGTCAATGACTTCTATCCTGCTTGCCACATCATAACTTGGAGAAAGGTCTTTCAGCTGCTGGTTTTTTGAAAGCAGCGGAACTTTTACCTCCCCTGATTCATAGCCGTTAACGTTTCTATTGGCGATAACCAGAAGGGTTTTGCCTTTATAATGTCTTGCATAGGCAATTATACGGTCATTTTCGTTATTTTCAACCTCAAGCGGAATGTAAGACCCTTTCGTTATTACATTTTCATATTTTTTTCTTACATTGAAAATTTTGCCCATATAATCCCCTATTTCCGGGTGATTTCCTCCGGGCCTCCTGGAATAATTGAATATATCAATCCATTCCGGATGAACAAAAGCTATATGAGAGTCTGTATCTGATTTTTCAACATATTTATTCCTGAATTTATAAATATAATTATCGCCTGATTCAAAACCGCTTACAAAATAAGGGTTAACCATGGGCAAAGTTGCCTGAAGCCCAACGGTAAGGTTACTGTAAGGCACGCCGCCGTTTGAAATTGGGGCTTTGTCGTCATGAGTGGCAAAAGACCCTATAAGGCTTTTGTTAGGAGGCAATCTATGGCTCATTTTTATCATATTTTTAACATAGCTATGCAGATCATTTGCCGTATTCCAGGAGGGGAAAATATGATATTGCCCGTAAATGGAATCAAACCCGGCATTTAAGAGGGGTTCCGGCCTGTCTGCGGGAATATTCGCCATTGGTGAGGCGTCTTCATAAGTGTAGCTCTCTGCCAGGAACCCAAATTGAGGGTCTTTTTCCCTTGCGTAACCTATAAGCTCTTTCCAGAACCTGGGAGGTTTATACCGCGCCACATCGGCCCTTATCCCATCCGCGCCTATATCCATAATCATATCGACAAATTTTTTGTGCATTTCCATAAGCGGACGGTTTAATTCGCCGTTTTCCTTATCCTCCCAGACCTGGAAAGCCCTGATATCATTCCATCCCTGCGGGACTCTCGGCGAACCGTCATCGTTTACCGCTATCAGGTGGGGGTTTCTTTCCGCCATCGAAACTGAAGCGCAGCTGGGCAGGTCAACCATTATCCGTATATTCCTTTTATGGGCTTCTTTTACAAATTCCCTTGCCTCTTCATATACATTTCTCGGGTCATCAGGATCGTCAAGGGCCGGGTCTATCTCTGTATAACTCTCAGGCGCATAAAGACTCCCGGCTGTTCCCAGCGCATTTTCCCTGGCTGGCGGGGTTATCGGCAGGAGATGGATTGTATTAACCCCTATATTTTTCAGTTCATCAAGCCTGTCTATCGCATTTAAAAACGATCCTCGCCTTTCTCCCCCGGCCATATCAATAAGTTCGTCCCCGTTTTTATCATAAGCGTTAAAAGTCCTTGGAGTCATTGCATAGATAACTGCCTTTTTTTCATTAAGGGTTTGCTTTAAATCGTTTATCCATACTCCTTCCTTGGATTGAATCCTTTTTCTTTCAACCCTTACAGCAAGAATCGGCTGGAAATCGCTGCCGGAAAGAAGATTTTTCAGCGTGTTACTTATTTGACCTGACTGGAAATCGGTTTTTTCTCCATTAACCGTGATTTTCCTGGAAACGAAAGTATCATTATACGATTGTCCTGAGGAGTGACTTTTTGCCTGAATATATTGTTGGGCATATTTTTTGATATAAGAACCCTGAGAGTCTGTTTCATTAACTCTTGCGGAAGGAAAATTATTAAACTGTGGGAATCCTGTATAAGTCATTTTCCTTAATTTCCTTTTACTTTGTTATTTCTGCTGGCGTTCAGTGTAATTAGTCCCAGGGTTGCTGATGTTGTCAAAAGCAATAGGCCAAATCCTTTAATTCCAACTTTTTTGAACCAGTTAGAATAACTTTTCTTATCTTTTGCCGCGTTTTGCAGCATATTTACCGGTGTTTCGCCCAGCCACCGGATAAGCCTTGAACTTGAGCGATTTTTCTCCAGATCGTCCATTTTTAGAAAATCTACAACTTTTCTTATTGCGGGCGATTTACTGCCAAACATTTTCTTCAGGTCTTTTATAATTTCTGCTAAATCTTCCATTTTTGTTAACCGGTTCCAGACATCATTATCATCAAGTCTTCTTACAAGCCTTGCGATTTCATCAACTTCTTCTTTTCCATGCTTCAGGAGATGCGATATTTTAAGTGATGTTTCTATGCTGGCAGATTTGTCTTTGGCTTTACCTTTAAGCATTGAGAAAATCTGTCCGGCTTCCTGGGCAAAAGTATTTGAAGAGAATATTCTACCAAAACCTCCCGCAAATCTACCAAGAAGAAGCGTATTTGATTGCTTGACGTTTCTAAGGGGTTTTTCCGCCAGTCTTTCTATTTCCCTGGCTGTTTCTGAAGAAGTCCCGCCGGAGTGAATTTCTTTTATTTTTTCTGCAATTAAATCAGAAATTGAAATAGAGTTTCTTGATGATGCAAGCCGGTCGAGTTCTTCGCCTTTAAATCCCAGAGTACCAAGCAATTTTTGAATAAATCTTTTTCTATCATTTCCCCACCTTTGTTTAAGGGTTGCGTTGAAATAATTTTTCCACGTTCTTTCTACTTTTACTATTTGACCGGCATCATCATAAACTTTTTCAATTGATTTTTTAGCTTTTTCTGTTAGCTTTCCGCCTTTTGTCCCGTCTTCGATGATGGTTTCCACTCTGCGCAGGAGCGGTTCGCAAATATCGCTGTCTCTGAATCTTTCTATAAGGAAATCATTGATTTTTTCCGAACCGGCGGTTTCCAAAAGTCGGCTTAATTTTCTTTTGCCCGGGTCTTTGAATATTTTTGAAAATGTATTTATAAGCGATGCGCCTATTTTTACAAAGGGATTTCTTGAATCGGTTTCTATTCCTGCCGCTTCCAGTTTTGCTTTCGCTATTTCAACCCTGGTATTGTCAATAATTTTCTCAACCGGGTTTCTTAGCTTATCAGCTGCCAGGCTGGAAAGAAAAGGTGTTGAAAAACCGGCTGAAAGCATCCACCAGGTGTTTGCTCCCGTAGCTACCTTGGTCATCCTTTTTTTGATCTCTTCTTCCCTGTCTTCAATATTTTCAGGCACGTTAAGCTTTTTACCCGCTTTTTCCATAGTCTTTTTGTCCATTAAATCCCATGGAATATACTGAGGGTCTCTGAAAAACGGTTTTTGCTTGCCGTCAGCCGTTTTATATTCAAGACCTATATCAACCCCCGTTATTGCCTCAAGAGGCTTGCCTATAATCAGGCGCGGCCAGATGGTCATTGCTCCCAGGAAAGTCGCTGCCCCTATAAACTCCATTGACTTACCATGGGCTGACTTTTGGGCGGAAGCCAGCATTGTCGCAATCGATGCAGCTCCTAAAAATATCGCGGCATCGTTTAACTTACCCAGGGAATAGTCATCTCCCCTACCTCTTACTGCGTTGGAAAAGGTTTTTACCGCCTGGGAAACCTCCTTTACCGGGTTTAAAAAAAGAGATCCTTGAACCAGTTGTCCTTTAGGCTTTTCAGGATTAGGATACTTTAAGCGGTGGTTTTTGTCGTGTTTTGAGTGATTTTTTTTAGAGTCCAAACTGCTTTGAAAATCCTTAAAAATATTGTCGTAAGAGGAAAAACCCGGAGTTTTCGCTCCGATAGGTTTATTATATGACTTTTTTAAAGTGATGTTGTCCATTTCAGGTGTAATTCCTCTTAAAACAGGTATGTATTTTCATCTATTTTTCGTGGCTCGAATGCAGGTTTGATTTCGGACCGGGTTGTTTTTTCCGCCAGGCCTTTTGCTGTAGGGTCTGAGCCGGAATCAACGTATTTATCCTTTTTTAATTGCGCAAGACTTAAAATATTTATATTAGCAAGTATTATAGATGCTATAGATCCTAATATCGCCGCTTTTCCGAGATATTTGCCTCCGGGGATATTGTTCATTCCCTTTCCTTTCCACAGGCTGGTAAAGCTGTTTTTTAGCGGACTAAGAAGGTGATCTCCCGCTATTTTCCTCAGTCCGCTGATTCTGCGGGTTACTCTTTGCTTAACGGAGAGATTTTTATTAGCTGTAAATAACCTTCTTAAGTCCTTACCGAGCCCTTTGCCAAAATCTTTCCAGCCTTCGTAATTCGCAAGCCCTGCGGATAATCCTGCCAGCGGCACTAAAAGAGCCGTTTTCCATGCCGTTGATGCCGCAAGTATTTTTTCAATGTATGGTTTTACTTCAGAGTCGGAATCATTTAAACTTTGTTTAATTCCCAATTTTTTAGCTATATTATTGTATGTTTCATTTATGTGGCCCGGGTTTTTGATTGATTTTTCATCTTCCTTGTAAAGCAAATCCCACCTTGTAAAGTCAACGCTTTCGTATACCCCGTGGTATTCCGTTTTTTTGCCGGCGGGAACTCCCTCCGCTTCAATCTGCAAAGGTACTATATCCCTGTATTTTCTGTTAAGATCAATCCCCTTAAGGAGTTTTACGGGTATGTCAATACCCGCTTTTGCCGCTATTGCGGCCACATAATAAAGCGCAACTCCCACTGCCTTTTGCCGGGTAATTTTCAGGGCATCCTTTCCCCCTGCTCCAAAGCACCATACCAACATTGGGCCTCCCACCCAGTAGGGAATATTGCCCAGTTGTAAAAATTCATAAAAATTGGCGTTTTTATCTCCTTTTAACCCATTTACCGCATATTCCGGAAGTTTTAGGGACTGTTTAACCCTTACTTTGGTCTTTGTTATAAGGTCATTGGGAAGCAACTCATCATGTTGTTCAAGCGGAATTGTTTTATTGTCAGCAACCTTAAAAGCTGTATATTCAGTATTTAATCCGTTTAAAAAAGCTTGATGGTTTTTCTTTTCACTTTTTTCTCCGGAAAAAAACGGGCTTTTTCTTAAATTATGTTTTAAATTATGTTCAATATTAATAGACATTTGAACTCTAAAAAATCACTCAAAATAAGTTTAAACAGTAGTTGTACAGTAAAATGGCAGATGAATTATAATCCGGTTTTAACCTCACACGGAATAATATATAAAGACCTACATGATAGACGTTCCTGAATTTTAAAAGAGTACAAAGTTTGAACAAAATTCTTTATTCTTTTTACAATTTGTAATAAATTTAGTTAAAAGCTGTAAAAAATTGAAAAATTTTTCCTTATCTTTCGAAACCGTGTTGATAAACCTCAAACTGTCATTGCTGACAATAAAGATTCCTTTCAATACTTTTGAGACCTTTTGTATTTTGGCAAATGCTGCATAGTCATATCCTGGCTTTTGACTAATTAGCAACTCAAGTTAAATAGAGTTAAAATTTAAATTTTCAACATGAAGCAGACTACAAAAATTCTTAGCCACCGCAAAGGCGGTGGCTAAGAATTTTTTCCGCTGTCCTTATTGAAATAAATTTTGCAAAATCATAAATAAAAACAGGGGCGAACGAGGCGACGAAGTCGCCGAAGTGAGCCCAAAACAAGAAACTAGCCCCCTCCCTTTAGAAGGGAGGGGGTTGGGGGTGGGTTGTAAAATTTTCGATTTTACAAATTAATTCGCGACTCGAGTTAATTACAGGTTGATTTTTTTTATAAATTTTAAGGAATTTTTTATCAAGCTATAACGGAGTTTTAGCTAGCTCATGATTCAGGTTAATTAACTCAATTGTTTTTGTAACAGCTTCACCTTTAGGAACTTTAATCATTTCCCCGGTTGAGCGGACTTTAATCTCCACCATTCCCTCAGAAAGAGTCTTTCCGGCTGTTATTCTTATGGGGAATCCTATCAGGTCAGCGTCTTTAAACTTAACACCGGGTCTTTCGTCCCTGTCATCAATAACTGTTTCGATATTTTTTCCGCAAAGCTCATTATAAATCTCTTCTGCAGTTGACATTTGCAGCTCATCATTAACATTTACAGGGACTACAATTGCCTGATATGGAGCTATAGCCATTGGCCACTGAATTCCGTCTTTATCATGATATCTTTCAATTGCAGCAGCGGCAGTCCTTGTGACGCCGATGCCGTAACAGCCCATTATAAATGGTTTTTCCTGGCCTTCTTCATCCGTAAAAGTAGCCTTCATTTTTTCAGAATACTTTGTACCAAGTTTAAAGATATTACCAACTTCAATCCCCTTTGTAATTTCCAGTTTTCCTTCGCATTCCGGGCAGAAATCGCCTGCAAATGCGAGTCTTATATCAGCTATTTTCCCGGGAAGCTGGATATCCTTACCCCAGTTGGCTCCGGTAAGGTGTTTATCTGTCTTGTTTATCCCGACAACGAAATTTTCCAGCTCACATATACTCTTATCCCCGACTATCTGGACATTCACCCCTGACGGGCCTATGAAACCGGCTTCCGTGTCAAAACCTGGCTTATTTACCAGTTCTTCTGTTTCAGCGCTGCTTGCAATGCGGATATCATTTGCACCAAGAGCATTTTTAAGCTTTGTTTCCTCTATAGCCCTATCTCCCCTGACTAAAGCCATTACAGGCCTGTTGTCAGCAATGTAAACAAGGGTTTTACATATAGAAGACGGTTCTATGTTAAAGAAAACCGCCAGGTCATCTATGGACTTCACGCCTGGTGTGTCAACTTCTTTAGCTTCAGAAAAGCCTCCATTAGTGTTTGCCGGGATCATTCGTGATTCTGCCCTGTTGGAATTAGCGGCATAACTGCAATTATCGCAGTAAAGAACGTCGTTTTCACCACTGGCTGTCCTGGTTAATACCATAAATTCGTGGCTTACGCTTCCTCCTATTGCGCCTGTATCGCTTCTGACCATCCTTGTTTCAAGCCCGCAGCGGTTAAATATGTTTATGTATGCTTCTATCATCTCCTGATAGCTGGCCTCAAGCCCGGTCTCGTCGGAATCAAAGCTGTAAGCGTCCTTCATCAGGAATTCCCGTCCTCTTAAAAGTCCAAAACGAGGCCTTATTTCATCCCTGAACTTATCCTGGATCTGGTATAAGTTAACGGGAAGCTGCCTGTAAGACCTTACCTCGTCCCTGACAAGCGCTGTGATTATTTCTTCATGTGTCGGGCCAAGAGCTCCCATCCTGCCATGACGGTCTTCTAACCGCATCAGCTCCTTGCCGTAGACATCCCACCTGCCTGACTCCTGCCAGAGCTCTTCCGGCTGGAGAATCGGCATCATAATTTCCTGCGCGCCCTGTTTGTCCATTTCTTCCCTTATAATATCGGAAATTTTCCTTATAACGCGCCACATCAGCGGCAGGTAGGTGTAAATTCCGCTGGTAAGCTTTCTTATATACCCTGCACGTACCATCAGCTGATGGCTGATAACTTCGGCATCTGCCGGGTTTTCCCTTAACGTCGTAAAAAATAAATTCGTCATTCTCATAAGAATTATTCCTTATATTTTAAAATTTGGTAAATCTTGCCCGGTCATACCCTGGCTTTTGGCTAATTGGCAATTTGAGTTAATTAACCCGAATCACGAATTAGCTTAAAAGCAATTATAACAAGGTTTTAAATGGAGTTAAAATTTAAATTTTATTGAAATAAATTTTGCAAAATCATAAA
>JANQIY010000042.1 GCA_028281965.1 Candidatus Gastranaerophilales bacterium | reverse complement strand
TCGCCCCTGTTTTTATTTATGATTTTGCAAAATTTATTTCAATAAAATTAAAATTTTAACTCCATTTAAAACCTTGTTATAATTGCTTTTAAGCTAATTCATGATTCGGGTTAGTTAACAAAGTGGCTAAAATGTAAATAATTGTAACAAAGTTAGAGAAAATTGAAAATATACTAAGTATTTATTTTTTATATATATGTAGGGTAATTAAATATATATCTGATATGCAAAAACCTTTGCGTGTAATTTAATGTGTAAGTTAAGGTAGAAAAGGTGCAGAAAAATGGGTGAAATCTTTACAAATCTTCCTATCCAGAATAAATTGAGAAGCGCTTCTTCTCAAATGGAAAGGAACAAAGGAATATTCGGTCAAAGGCAAACCAGTTTTTCATCAACAGAGGAATCTTACCTGTCAAAAGCTTTTGAAAAGGCTATAGCAGAAAAAGCCTACCAGGGACTGGCAAATGATTTAAGTTTTTTAAGACGGAAAGAAATGTCGTTTGACAGTGCAAACAACATTTCAACAAACAAATTTATTGATCATGAAAGAAAACTTCAGGCAAATCCTGAGATTAAAGCAATTGAGTCAAACATTGCGGAAAACCAGTCTAAAATTAAAGAAAAACAGCAGGCTTTAAATGGTAAGGCAATGTCAGAAAGCAGTTATCAAAGGTCTTTAATGATAAGCGAATCATTAAGGCTGGAAATTGGACAGCTTCAAAGTGCAGAAATGTCAATTTTAGGTGATATAAGTTCAATTAGAGCTACCCTGGCGCAGGTAAAAAGCGGAAACCTTTCCCTTTCAAGCCTGCAAGTAAACATAACAGGTTCAGCATCTACAACTTCAATAGATACAAGCAAGCTAATCAGTACAGATACTTCCTCAGCGGCTATTCTTGGCGGGCAACAAGTTTCCAACGACAAGCTTTTACAGAGCTTATTCGCTGAAAGTGCAAAAGCCAACGCTGAGGCCTGTAAAATTCAGGAAGAAATTGAAAATCAGATTAAAAGGGAACTGATAGGAATGCTTGAGAATATGTTAAGCGAAAAAGAAAATCAGCTAAACAGTACAAGAAGCCAAATCAGTCAAAAAGAAAAACAGCTGAATGAAAATCAAAAACAAATTGATTCCTATGGCAGTAACGGTTCTGAAATTACCTATAGAGAAACTCTTGAAGCAGAAATTGAACAATTAATCAAGGAAACAGAATCCTTACTCCGGGAAAGAGTTAATAAAGATCCTGAAATGGTTAGATTTTATGGGTTCCAGAGCTTTTTCAGCAACTTCCTTAAAGGTAACGGAGAAACAGGTACCGGCGTATCTTCTGATATAACAAGAAAAGAGAATGACTTTGAAGATATCAGCGAAAAATATAAAGAAAAAAGTTCCGAGTCCGAAAGCTATGAAAATATATTAAACATAGAATCTTTCCTCAGAAATGAAGCAAAATTAAACCTGGGTAATTCCAGAAACAAAACAGAAGAGTTTAGAAAACTTTTCTGGGAATCCCGGAACAGGCAAGCTTCTTAAGCTTATTTCCCAATTAATTTATGGCCTTACCAAAATATAATAGAGCTAAAAAGTTTTTTAAAAAAGCTTTTTAGCTTTTTTGTTACTCCCGTAGCTTCTTTATAATAATCATTTTCTGATTCAGCTTCCATTGCGGGCTGCATTAAGGTTTTTGCGGAAGATAAATTTTTCCGGTCGTTTATTGCAGATTGATCTCCTGTATTCTCATCCCGGGTTTCCGTATTATTTTCCCGGTTTTTTACCTTCATTTTCTCGCTCTTAGTTTTTGAGCATTCCGGTTTTCCCTCGGGCGTAATGCCCGGGATATCCCTAACCGGAGTAACTTTATTCATTTGAGGGGCTTCTTTGTTTATAAGGTTTTGCGGTTTAACTTTAGGGGTATTGCTTTTTTCAATCACCGGGACCGTGGTTTTTATTTCTTCTTTTTGTTTTTTCTCAAACCTTTTTACGTAAGAAACCATTTTATCAAGCTTTTCCTCGCTTAATTTATGGTCTTTATCAGTCATAGCAAGCACCCAGTAACCTTTTTCACCGAGGACATCCGTAATTTCCCCGCTGAAAACATCCCGGCAAAGTTTTGCATCAAAGCGCAGGTATAACTTCTCCGTTCCAAACGGCTTAAACATAAATGTAAAGTAGTTATTAACCATTTCGATATCAGGTATCATCACGTCATAGGCAACATCAGCTATATCCATAATTGCCGTCAAATCTTCCCGGACGGTTAATCGAATATCATACTTTTCTTTATCGGGATTAAATAAAATTCCCTGCCATACCCCCACAAGATCGCTTACTTCACTAAACAAAGGTTCGGAACCTGAATAATTTGTAAAGTAATTAATTATTCCCGTAAGGTTTTCTTTCAGGGAAACCAGCTCTACATCAGTAATATACGGCTTATCAAGCTTATAAACCCCAACCATATAATCGTAAACCTTGCCCGGGACAACCACAGACCTTTTACTCATTATTTTTTCAAACCCTGAAAGCAGAATTTTTTCTTCCCTGTAAGATTTTAAAGATTCCAGCTGGAAAGAAGTATAGAAACCAAGGGAAAGAAGCCAGCTTTCCTTGCTTGAATAAACCCTGTCGATATCCTGAGCCAATTTTTCATAGAAAGCTTTAAACATATCCCGGACATAAGTAAGCTTACTCTCGTTTAAGTCCTGGTTTTGCAGGGCATCATAAAAAGCTTTTCTTATTTTATTAAGATTAAGACGGGCCTCTCCTTTAAGTTTCAAGTCATAAAGAATAATGTCAACCACGTTTAAAGCCTGGAAAGTATTTCCATATTCCCGTTTGATTTCAGAAAAGGGCCTGCTGGCAGACTTATCGTTAAGGTCAATAATGTGATAATAGCAAACCCCAATGCTTCTTCCCAGTGAAAAAACTTTTTTTGCAAGCTCAGTGGAGGAATAATCGTCATAAATCGTTGTCTTACCCGGATATGGCTGCATAACTTCATTCTGCGTTTTCGGAAGTTCCGGGAGCGCAGGATAACCTGCGTCCGCAAACACTCTTGATGCGGATAAAACCAGTATTAAAAATATTATAGTCCTGCTTAGTTTACCCATAATCACACAACCCGATTTCAATTTGTTTTTAGCTATTCCTCCCGGAAACCAGCCATTTTACAGTCTTTCCCAGCGCTTTTCCCCTGTGGCTGATTTTATTTTTCTCCTCCATGGTTAACTCTGCCATAGTAGCATTTTTTTCGGGTAAATAAAAGACCGGGTCATATCCGAACCCATGCCTGCCCGAGGGGAAAAGGGCAATTTCTCCTTCACAGGTTTCAGTTGTGGAGAAAAGTTTTTTACCATCCGGCGATGCAATTACCATTGAGCAAACAAACCTTGCCGACCTGTCCCCGGGTTCAACATTTTCCAGTTCTCGAAGAAGTTTATTATTCCTTTTTTCGTCTGTTTGCTCGTATCTTGAAGAGTAAACCCCCGGTCTTCCGTCAAGAGCGTCTACCACAAGCCCTGAGTCATCCCCAAGAGCCGGAAGATTCGTGATTTTTGCAGCTTCAAACGCCTTTATAAAGGCGTTTTCCTCGAAAGTAGCCCCGGTTTCCTCAGGATTAAAGTCTCCTTCTATTCCATAGACTTTAATATCAGAATTTTCCAGCATTTTTTGCACTTCTGATAACTTATTTTTATTCATGGTTGCAAAAACAAGCTCTGTAAAATTTTTAGTCATTGCCTGCTTAATCCTTACCATATCTCCTGCTTCTGGAAGCAAAGGCCTGAACGGCTTTTTCAAGGGCAGCCCGGTCAAAATCAGGCCAGAAAGTGTCTGTTATGTAAATTTCCGTATACGCTGACTGCCACAAAAGATAATTACTGAGCCTTTGCTCTCCCCCTGTCCTTATAAGAAGGTCAGGATCAGGAATTTCTGCCGTATACAGGTAACTTGATATAAATTCATCTGTTATTTGAGCGGCATTATCGATGATTCCTGATTTTATATCCTCGTATATTCTTTTTACGGCGTTAGTTATTTCACTTCTTGACCCGTAGTTTATTGCTATTTGGAGATTAAGTCCTGAGTTTTTTTCCGTAAACTTTTCGGCGTTTACAAGAACTGTTTTTAAATCTTCGCTTAAAGGGGCTAAATCGCCGATTATTCTTAATCTTACATTATTGTCATTCATCTCCTGGATTTCATTTTGAACGGTTTCTTTTAGGAGATTCATCAAAAACTCGACTTCTTCATGTTTTCTGCCCCAGTTTTCCGTTGAAAATGCGTAAACCGTCAGGTATTTAATCCCCAGGGTATTTGCGGCTTTGATTGTGTTTTTAAGGGACTTAACGCCTTCCCTGTGTCCAAAAACAGTAGATAGGTTCTTGTTTTTTGCCCATCTTCTGTTTCCGTCCATTATTATCGCAATATGTTTTAACCCTGTTGTTAAAACCGTCTCTTTTATTAAATCATTTCGGGAAGTTGTATTTAAAGCCATTTATTTATGTATATCCTTACAAAGCTCATAATATTAAGATTTTTTTACGGTTTATTGTATGTTTTAGATTATCGCAAACTATACCTTAATAGCAACAATTATATAGAAATGGTTTAACTTTTAGAAGAATAGGCTTTTTACCTTCCTTTGTCCATGTTAACCTGTTTTTAAACTGGTCAGGTCTATTGTAACAATAGGAAAAGAAGTTGTCGGAAAAAGAAAAATTACTCGAAAAAGTTGAAAATATAAGACAATCTGTCGAGCAAATGAAAACAGATGATATAGAGGAAAATCCGGAATCAGCTTTTGAACATTTTCAGTGTGATTGCTGCGGAGAGACAAAAATTTTCGCAGGTTCACTTATTTACAAGGATTTTCGACTATGCAACGATTGCGTTCTTCTTGCAGAAACAGGATTTGCCCTGGGCAAAATGTCTGAAATAGAGGAATTAATTGAAAAAATGGATGATAAAAAGTTTGAAGTATTATATAAATCTTTATTTGAAATTGACGAAAACAGTATGAATTAGAAGCAGTCGCAAAATTTTATTACAAATTTTTTCTCTGCAGCATTATGCAACTTGAGTTGCTAATTAGCCAAAAACCAGGATATGACTATGCAATTAGCAACTCGAGTATAAAACCAGATTTTAGGTAATACTTTTCAATTATATCAGTCATATTTTTCAGAATAAAAATTCTGACCTTGTCAATCCGACACGTTTAAATTTTCCAGATAGATTGTTCTTAGTCTGTTTTAGAAACAACGGAATCTTCAAAAACTTCCGTTACCGGGCTTTTGAATATCCCCACCTTATATTTTGCGCAATAAATTTTTAAATCCCTTAAAACTTGCGGTATTAGAATATATAGCCCGATAATATTGGGAACAGCCATTGCAAGCAATGTAGCGTCTGCAAAATCGATGATACTTGCCATGTTCATTGAAGATCCAATTACGATAAACGCGCAAAATATTAACTGATATATTTTTGTCCGTTTATCTCCTTCACCGAACAGGTAATTCCAGCCTTTTTGCCCGTAATAAGACCATGACAACAGGGTTGAAAGAGCAAACAATGTGATTGCAAAAGCCAGAACATAAGGGAAAAAAGGTATTACAGATTCAAAAGCCCGGGAAGTCAGCTTAACTCCGGCAAGCCCGTCTGCGCTCATATGAGTTCCTGTTAACAGAATTACAAAAGCGGTGATAGAGCATAAAACAACCGTATCAATAAAAGGTTCCAGCAAGGAAATAAATCCCTGGGAGACCGGTTCATGGGTTTTTACAGCGGCATAGGCAATGGGTGCTGAACCCACGCCGGCCTCATTTGACTGGACAGAACGCCTTAATCCCCAGATTATACAGCCGATTATCCCGCCTTCCACAGCTTTCGGGTTAAATGCCTCGTTAACCACCATGGCTATAACTCCGGGAATTTCTGTGAAATGGAATACAACCACTACAAGGCCGGAAATGACATAAAGCAGACACATAAACGGGACAATTTTCTCTGTAACCCTTGCTATGCTCTTGATTCCCCCGATGATTATCATGCCGACTATTATAGCTATAATTAGCCCAAAAACCCAGCTATTTAAGTGAAAAAAGCTCTGGCTGCCACCTGTAATTTCTACAATCTGGGAAGTAGCCATTTTAACCTGGAACATGTTTCCACCGCCAATGGCTGAAGCGATACACATCCAGGAAAATATTACAGCAAGCGGCTGACCCAGCCACCTCATTTTCATTTTTGTCAGCCCGTGGGAAATATAATACATCGGCCCACCGGAAACACTGCCGTCCTGGTTAATTCTACGATATTTAACCCCGAGCGTCGCTTCCATAAACTTTGTTGCCATGCCAAAAATTGAGCCGATAATCATCCAGAATACCGCTCCCGGTCCGCCCATTGTAATTGCCACGGCGACACCGGCTATATTTCCAAGTCCGACAGTCCCTGATAATGCTGTTGCCAGGGCCTGAAATGACGACACTTCACCTTTGTCCCGGCTATCATCTTCTTCCGCAGCTTTCTTTTTCCCGAATATTAGTTCAATGGCATGTTTAAACCCCCATACTCCTATTCCTTTCGTAGCTACAGTAAAAATAACCGCTCCCATAATGAGCCAGATTATAATTACCGGGGTATCAACCCTGTTTATGATTATCGGGTAAAAAACCAGCCCGGAAACAAAATCAGAAGCCGGTGCTATTAAATCATCTATCTTTTTATCAATTCCTTCAGCATATGCGCAGCTTGATACGAATAAAAACAGCATTGAATTTATCAGCAGAAACACTTTCCTCATGATAACTCCTTATGTCCCCTGTAAAAATATGTTTTATTTTATCAACAAAAACCTGAAAAGAGAGATAAAATTTTTTAATTAGAAAAATTATTTTACATAACCGAACCGGATTATTTTGTTTTTATCACTTTACACAACTAGTTAAGCTTATCTGGGCATTCTTAAAGAAATGTAAATATTTTCTTATAACTATGAAAGAGGTGATTAAATTCTAAGAGAATGTTTGAAAGGTTTTTCATCATGTTAATTGCCTGAGCATTCTATGTAACTCCAATGACGGGTTAGATAAAAAACAATTATAGCTTACTCGAGTTGCTAATTGCATGTATGCAACATTTGCCAACACCCACCCATGAATGAGCTACTGCGTTAGCTCCCGCTGCCGCGCACAGCCACCCTGTAGGTGGAAAAGAGGCGAAGCCTCTTTTCGATTCTCTATAATTTTTTGGCAAATGTTGCATAGTCATATCCTGGCTTTTGGCTAATTAGAGATTGGGGTTATTTAAATTAAAAATGTAGGGGAGTAAGCCCTGAAAGTCTATCCAAAAGTTAAGGAAATGAAGTAAAAATAAGGGGAAATGTTTTTTGTTTTTATCCTTGCCTCTTACTATATATACAAAAGCGTTATAATATTAGTTAAGATGTTAAGTTTAAATTTAATTGAATGGTTATAAGCTTTGTTTTCCTTAAATATCTTAACTAAAAGACTTATTATCCCTGTTTTAACCTCTGCTTTACTGGTATTTTTAACATTATGCGCAGGCGCAGAGAGTATTAATATTGAAAAACTAAACTTTGAACTGGGAGTAAAGAGCCTTAAGCAAAATAACCTGTCTGAGGCTATAAAATATTTCAACCTTGTCCTGCAAAAAGACCCGGATAATGTGGAAGCCCACTATAATATAGCTGTAGCTTATAAAAAATCAGAAAATCATGAGCAGTCCTTAAAACATTTTGACCGGGTAGTGGAGCTTTTAAACTCCCCTTCGCAGAGTAATCCCGGCGTAATGAACGCCTCAAAGACAAAACCGCCCCGGGGCGAGGTCATGGGCAAATTTGACGTTTATACGGAAGTTAAGGAAAAAGAACATGACTACATAGACCTTGGCGATATGCATGCCGATAACAGCCAGTATGAAGCTGCTATTGAGTATTATAACCTTGCTCTTGGAATCAACCCCTATAACGCCAATACTTATTTTAAGGCAAGCAAGAGCTATATGGAGCTTAACAACCCCCTCGACGCTGAACCTTATATTAATAAGGCAATAGAGCTTGACCCGGAGAACCCGAGATACCAGTATTACAGTCAAAAAATATCGTCTAAAATTGCCCGGAAATACGGTGATAGCTATAAACAAAGAGAAAACCTCGTGTTTCAAAACCCGAATAACAAAAAAACGCTTGAAGATTTCGAACAAAAAAGTTATGAGAAGGAACTCTACGAAGGGGAATGGATTGCAAACGCGTCCAAAAAAGAAGCCAAGGCTATAGATAGCGCTTTCAGGCAGGATAACAAACATTACCAGGAAGAACAAAAAGCCCTTATTGAAGAATACTACCAGGATAAAGAAAAAAGAGATGCCTTTTACGAGCTTTCCCAACAGGGAAGCGATGAATTTTCCTATAAACAGTCACAGGAACTTGATTACCTGGACCTTGCAGACCTGCATTTTGACAACCAGGAATATGAAACAGCCATTGATTACTATAAAATGGCCCAAAAGATTAATCCTAATAATGACTATACCTACTATAAGCTTTCCCGCAGCTACATTAAGCTTGGAAACTATGATAAAGCCGATGAAAACATAGAAAAAGCCCTTAATTTATCCGGGAAAAACAAAAAGTACGTGTATTTTAAAAACCAGATAACCGACAGGTTAGCTCAACGCCCGGAAACCCCTGAAGATGAGTTTTATTCTCCTCCTGCCCCACAGGAAAGGTTTTATACTGATCAAATTGCCGAGGAACCTGATGGTGAGTTTATTATAAGAAAACCGTCGTTGTTTGACAGGATAAAATCAGGTATCTCCGCAGTAAAACTGCCTGACTTTGATTTTAACATGCCAGGATTATCAAAAAAGCCTGACCCTCTGGAAGGTAAGGTTGAAAAACGCGAGGAAAAGAAAGACGAAGGAATATTTAACAGGCCGTCCGATTATTATGAAATAAAGCCCAAACGCCAACCTGGCAATGAGTTTGCCGGAAACGGCGAAAAAGATCCCCGGCGCAGGGATATGCAGGGAGAAACCTCAACTCAGCCTTACAGCGCAAATTACTATAACCAGAAAGGCGTTGAATTCTTTAAAAAAGACAACCTTGAGCAGGCGGAAGATTATTTTAAAAAAGCAATCCAGCTAAAGCCCGTTTTTGCAAAAGGATATAATAACCTTGCAAACCTGGAAGTTAAAAGGGGGAACCTTGAAAAAGCAAGGCAATATGCTCTTAAATCAGTAGAAATAGACCCTGACTTCCCGGAAGGGTATTATAATTTAGGGTTAATAAGCAAAAAACAAAAAGATTTTGCCTCCGAAATTTATTACCTGGACAGGGCAATTTCAACAGACTCGAAATACTATGAAGCATATTTTGCCAGAGGCCTTGCATATTACAATAAAGGCAATTATGAAAAGGCAAAATATAATTTCGGGCAGGTTCTCAGGTATAAAAACGATCATTTTCTGGCCAGTCAAAACCTGGGCATAATTTATGCCAACGAACTTAACTATGAACAGGCGGAAAAATACCTTAACCTTGCGGTAAAACTTAACCGGAAGAGCCCTCAAACGTATTTTCACCTGGCAGTTGTCCGCAAAAACTCCGGCAAATTGCTTTCCGCAATAGAGGATTTCCAGAGATCAATTGAGCTGAACCCTTCAAATTACAAATCATACATAATGCTCAGCAAGTGCTATGAGTCGGATTCCCAGCTGCTTAAAGCCCTGACGGTATTAAAAGACGCGGCGGAAAAGAACCCTGAGAATGCTGAAATTTATAATTATCTGGGCTTACTGAACCTTAAGTTCAATAAATATGAAGAAGCGCTTGTTGCCTTTAGAAAAGCTGTCGAGAAAAACCCTGACAGGCCTATTTATTTCTATAACTTAAGTCAATGTTACCTTACAATGGATGACAGAAAGAAATCCAATTATGCATTTCAGCGCGCGGTAAGCATAATTCCGAAGTCAACCCAGGGTTACACTGACCTGGCAGAGATTTTCTTTGACCGCGGGATGGCAAGTTATGCCATAAAGATGCTTAAAGAGGGCATAGACAAGCTGCATAACAATGATTACCTGTTTCTTGTCCTGTCTGATTTCTACGAAAGAACCGGCGCAACAAAAGCCGCTATAGATATCCTTGAGAAATACCTGGATAAAAACGGTGAAGAAAGCACGTTTGCACTGCTAATAAAAAGAAGGTTAAATGAGCTTAGAGGGATATAAAGTATTCGGGGGCCATTAGACTTGGTAATACAGGAAAAAACAACTGTAAATAATGTTAAAGTCCTGCAAAAAGGCCATCCTAAAGGACTATATTTCCTGTTCGCCGTTGAAATGTGGGAGCGGTTCAGTTATTACGGAATGCGCGCTCTTCTCACTTTATACATGGTGAAATACCTTTTGTTCAGTACGGAGCAGGCAGGAGGTGTTTATGGAATGTATACAGGCCTTGTTTATCTAACCCCTCTTATCGGGGGATATATTGCAGATAGGTATTTAGGCCCTAAAAAATGTATCTTAACAGGAGCATTATTGATGATGCTGGGGCATTTTGCGATGGCCCTGCCGGGTTTGCCTTTTTTTTATGCGGCACTGGGGCTGTTGATTATAGGCAACGGGTTTTTTAAGCCCAACATCTCAACCCTTGTCGGGAAACTGTACCCGGAAGACGACGGCAGAAGGGATGCAGGGTTCACGATTTTTTACATGGGGATTAATATAGGGGCATTTCTGGCGCCGCTGGTTTGCGGGACAATCGGTGAAAAAATCGGATTTCACTACGGGTTTGCAATGGCGGGGCTGGGCATGCTGATCGGTTCTTTAGTTTATTTATGGGGGCAAAACCGCTACTGCGCACATATAGGAAATATGCCCGAATTAAAAAATGCCGCTGTTAAAACAGAAAGCCTGGATAATTCCCTGACAAGAGCTGAAAAACAAAGAATTGCGGTAATTTTTGCCCTGATGTTTTTCAGCATATTTTTCTGGTTTTCTTTTGAGCAAGCCGGGAGTTCATTAACTTTATTTGCTGATCGCTCAACTGACAGGGCATTGCCGTTTTTAAACTGGGAATTCCCGGTCAGTTATTTTCAGTCTGTTAATCCGTTGTTCATAATCCTTTTGGCCCCGTTGTTTTCCAGAATGTGGATTGATCTGTCCGGCAGGGGGAAAAGCCTTTCAGCGCCGTTTAAGTTTGCAATAGGGCTATTTTTGGTCTCTTTTGGTTTTTTATTAATGGTTTTAGCATCATCAATCTCTGAAACAACAGGTAAAGTATCGTTTTTATGGCTTTTAGCAGTGTATCTGTTTCATACCATGGGTGAGTTATGCATTTCACCTGTAGGATTGTCGGTTGTAACAAAACTTGCGCCGCTTAAATTTGCGTCACTGCTTATGGGGATATGGTTTCTGGCAAGTTTTGTCGCTAACTTAACCGCAGGGCTTTTTGCCGGGAAATACGACGCTTTAAGCAACAGTGAATTTTTTATGATACCGGTAATATTAACCACGGCAGCAGGGTTGCTGGCGTTTATTCTTGCCGGGCCGATTAAAAAATGGATGCACGGGGCTGAATAACTCGAGTCGTTAATTGCATAGTCATACCGTGGTTTTAAGCTAACCGGCGACTTGAGTTAATTACAAAATTCGAGTTAACTTGAGTTGCTAATTAGCCAAAAGCCAGGATATGACTATGCAACATTTGCCAAAAAATTATAGAGAATCGAAAAGAGGCGGAGCCTCTTTTCCAC
>JANQIY010000358.1 GCA_028281965.1 Candidatus Gastranaerophilales bacterium | reverse complement strand
GTTTTCACGTACGGAGAGGTGGCAGAGTGGTCGAATGCATCGGTCTTGAAAACCGAAGTGTCTTAACGGGCACCGGGGGTTCGAATCCCCCCTTCTCCGCCAATTTATACATTCAGCGAAATTGAAAGATGTTGCTAACAATACAATCGTCAAGATTGAGGATGGTAAGAACAAAAACCCAACGATTGACACCCTTTCCAAAATTGCTAAAGCGCTTGAGGTTAGAGTTGATAATTTGATTCAGAAATAACTATGTCACAACCTTCGAACAAAAATTTACGGCAAGCGAACAAAGCAAAGAAAGATGAGTTTTACACTCAGCTTTCTGACATTGAAAAGGAGCTGAAGTATTACAAAGACCAGTTTAAGGGCAAGGTTGTTTATTGTAATGCTGACGATCCTTTTGAAAGTCATTTCTTTAAATACTTTGCTTCAAATTTCAATGTGCTTGGTCTTAAAAAACTTATCGCGACAAGTTACGCAGGGTCTCCTATCGTTGGTGGACAACTTGCATTGTTTGAAATAGAAGGACTGAAAACCGCAAAGGAAAAAGAGCCGATGAAAATTGTTGTAAACGAGGTTAAAGACCACAATGACGACGGCGCAATAAACATGTCAGATGTTGAGCATCTTTTAAAACATGATAAAAATGTTGCTACTCCGCTCAAGGGAGATGAAAAATTTAATGGTGGCGATTTTAGGAGTGAGGAAGCAATAAAAATACTGAAAGAGGCAGATATTGTTGTTACTAACCCTCCTTTTTCTTTGTTTCGTGAATATGTTGAACAGCTGACGGAGCATAAAAAGAAGTTTTTGATTATTGGGAACATAAACGCAATAACATACAAGGAAGTTTTTCCATTATTGAAAAATAATAGAATGTGGCTTGGTGCAAGTATTCATAGTGGCGATCGTGAGTTTAGAGTACCAGATCATTATCCGCTAAAGGCCGCTGGGTGCAGGGTTGATGCTGACGGTAACAAATATATTCGCGTAAAAGGAGTGCGTTGGTACACCAACATGGACTACAAAGAGCGTCACGAGGATCTCATTTTATACAAAAAATATACCGCGGAAGAATATCCAAAATATGATAACTATGATGCAATAAATGTAGATGTAACAAAAGATATCCCAATGGACTACGCGAAAAGTATTGGCGTACCAATTACTTTTGTAGACAAATATAATCCTGATCAATTTAACATATTAGGATTGTGTGCTTCCGCAGGATATGACAAGGATATTGTCGGAATAAAATTTAATGGCGATAAAGATGCTCGTCCTTTAATAGACGGAAAGATTAAATACGCCCGAATTTTTATTAAAAACAAGAAAGTAACCAAATCACTATGAAAATACAACTGAAAGAAATAACCGTTCGTGAATTGACAAAAGATTTTGCAGATAATGCAGAAGCTGGCGTTGTCGGGTATGGCGGAAAACTTGACATTCGCCCACTATATCAAAGAGAGTTTATTTACAAAGATCAACAGAGAGACGCGGTTATTGATACTGTTACAAAAGAATTTCCACTCAATGTGATGTATTGGGCTGTTCAAGAAGATGGAAATTTTGAAATCATTGACGGACAACAGCGTACCGTTTCGATTTGCCAGTATGTAAATGGTGATTTTTCTGTTGATGTTTCAGGAAACAAATTAGCATTTCATAATCTTACGAAAGACCAACAAGAACAGATTTTGGATTATAAACTTACCGTCTATCAATGTAGCGGAACAGACAGCGAGAAGTTGGATTGGTTCAAAACCATAAATATTGCGGGAGAAAAATTGACGGATCAAGAACTCCGCAATGCTGTTTATTCTGGTACATGGGTTACTGACGCAAAAAAATATTTTAGCAAAAGTGGATGTGTTGCCTACAGCATAGGAAGCGACTATCTAAACGGCACACCAATTCGCCAAGATTATTTGGAAACCGTTATCAAATGGATAAGTGACGGCGAAATAGAAAAATACATGTCGGAACATCAGCACGACCAAAATGCAGCTGCTTTGTGGAGATATTTTCAAGATGTTATCACTTGGGTAGAAACCACTTTCACCAAAAAACGAAAGTTTATGAAAGGCGTTGATTGGGGAACGCTTTACAACGATTTCAAAGACGGAAAGTTTGATACAGAGAAAATTGAAGAAGAAACGGCAAGATTGATACTAGATGATGATGTTACGAAAAAGAGCGGAATTTATCCTTACATCCTAACTCGCGACGAAAAATATCTTTCAATTCGCGCGTTTTCTGACGCAATAAAGCAAAAGGTTTACGAAAAGCAGAAAGGTATTTGTGTGAAATGCGGTGAGCATTTTGAACTGGAAGAAATGGAAGCCGATCACATTACCCCTTGGCATGAAGGCGGAAAAACAACAGAAGAAAACTGTCAAATGTTGTGCAAAGAGTGCAACAGACGGAAATCTGGAAAATAAAACTATGAGCGACCAATTTAACACAACCGAATTAAAAGATATCGTGCAGGATTGCAACATAAATTTCCTGCTTGGTTCTGGCATGTCCATGCCTTACCTTTCAACTCTTGGAAAGATTGAGCAATTTTTGACTGGACTCACAGAGAAAAAAGAAAAAGGTGAAGTGTCTGATGAGCAGGAAAAAATTATTCGTGTATCGCTTTATAAAAAATTCTTTGACGGCGCAATTTTAAAGAATCTTGAAATTCTAAAAGGTAACACTGACACAAGCGATGTTTTGGAAAGCTATAAAGTTTTTCTAAAAACACTCAATTCAATTCTACTCAATCGAAAAAGCACGATTTTGAACAAGCAAGTAAACCTGTTTACAACAAATGTAGATGTGTTTTTAGAGAAAGCCTTGGAAAGCACCAATGTGGAGTATAACGACGGCTTTAGCGGTCGTTTTGATCCATTATTCAACCTCACGAATTTTAAGAAGTCATTTTTCAAAACAAGTTTGCACTACGATAACACCTCCGAATTGCCAGTATTTAACTTGATGAAAATACATGGCTCGCTTACTTGGCTCAAGAAAGAAAACGAGGATATTGCCTTTTCTCTTGATTTGGGACTTGTCAAGAAAATAAAGGCTAAAACTATTTCTGACGACAAGTTAATTGAAGTTGATGATGAAAAAACTATTGACGATTTAATTAGCTCCGCAAATGGCAAAACTCCCGATGATTCAATTGATGAATTTACTACCGAATATGAGAAATTGGCTATTGTGAACCCTACAAAAGAAAAGTTTAGAGAAACGGTTTTGAATAGAAACTATTACGAACTTTTGCGTATTTATTCCAATGAGCTGGAGAAGGAAAATACAGTTTTATTTGTTGCAGGATTTTCTTTTGCTGATGAACATATTCGTGATGTAACAATACGAGTTGCTAATTCCAATCCAACACTAAAAATTTATATCTTTTCTCACTCAAGCAACATCGACGAAGGTGTGCAAAAAATCAAAGAATCATCCAATAATAACAACGTTGAAATTGTAGCTCCACCGCAGAAAGAAAATGGAGACGGAGAAATGGAAGACGAGTTTAAATACAACTTCAACACCATAAACGATAAAGTGTTCGGTGAGCTGCTAAAGAAAATCGGCGAAAAGGAAGAAACAAAAAAATCTTAACTTTTACTATGAACGACAAGCAGACATTAAAAGATTCAATTTTTAAAATCGGCAGAGTCATATCTGTCGATGGTCGTCTTGTAAAGGTAAAAGTCGATAAAACAAAAAACACTTCTCACTTACTCTACAAAGGCGAACTTCTAAAAAATATTTCTGTAGGTGGCTACATAAAGATAGTAAAAGGATTTACGAAAATTATCGGAAAGGTTGAGGGAGAATATATCAACGAGGAAAAAGGTGTTTCCAACAAAGAATACACAAGCGATAAGCAGAAGATAAGCCGTGTATTAAATGTAAGCCTACTCGGCTTCTTTGGCGAGAAAGGTTTTGAAAGAGGCATAAAAGAATTGCCGTTGTTAGACAATGAATGTTTTTTGTTAGAAAACGAAGAATTTAGCGAAGTGCACCATTTTGTTAAAACAGGAGATGAACCGATAACTATCGGAACACTATCTCTTGAAAAAGGACAAGAAATCAAAATTGGGATCAATAGTTTGTTTGCAAGTCACATTGGTATATTTGGAAATACTGGAAGCGGAAAATCTTACACGCTCGCAAAAATTTACCGTGAATTATTTAAGAAATATGAGAACGGAGAAAATTTCAAAAACAACGGAATGTTTCTGTTATTTGATTTTAATGGAGAATACGCTGGAGAAAAATGTATTGTAGAGGGAAAGAAAATCTATAATCTCACAACAAAAAAAGAACTTCAAAATATAAATGATGATGAAAAATTTCCGCTTAACGAAAATGACTTGATAGATATTGAACTCATCTCGATTTTGGCAAATGCAACTGAAAAAACACAAAGACCCTTTTTATCTCGTTCGCTTGAATTTTACAAAAAAGTAAATGCTGCGGATGACGCTTTGGATTTTTTCAAAAATATTTTGAAAAAGCGAATAAAAGAAGTCTTGAAAATGACCGATAAAGACAAAGCTCATATTCTGATTGACTATTTAAAAAATATTTTGGAAACACCCGCATCAGATATAAGCGAAGCGTTATTTGCAACGATTGAATGGAATAATACAAATCATCATTTCATGCCAAGAAATGAACAAAGCAGAGAGCTGACTGACAATGAGATAGGAAGCACGGTTTTATATACTTCCGCTGATAACTATCAGTTTCCGCAGAATGTTTTGACAAAAGTTATTCATTTTCTGTACCTACAGTTAGTTTTTGATGTTTATAACGATAAAGCCCAGAACGAACACATTGCTCCTGCGATCAATAAACTGAAAAGCAAGAGAAAAGACATTGAAAAAGTGCTAGACACAAATAGTGCGCAAAATGACTTTTTTAGCGAAAGCAATCTCGTAGTCTTAAATCTGAAAGATGTAAATCTTGAAATGAGAAAAACTCTTCCTCTTTTGCTCTCCAAAAAAGTCTATACGGAACATAAACACAAACATAATCAAGATGAGAAAAAGTTTCTCAATATCATTATTGATGAGGCACATAATATCTTGTCAAAAGAATCTTTCCGCGAAGCGGAAAGCTGGAAAGATTATCGTTTGGAGACTTTTGAGGAAATAATCAAAGAGGGTCGCAAATTTGGAGTGTTTCTAACCCTAGCGAGCCAACGTCCGCACGACATATCTGCAACTATCATTTCTCAGTTACATAATTACTTCTTGCACAGATTGATAAATAATCACGATATTATTGCTGTTGAAAGGACTATTGCTTATCTGGATAAATTATCCGTTGAGTATTTGTCCATATTGCCAACAGGTACATGCGTACTTGCTGGATTGCTTGCGCAAGTGCCAGTGGTTGTTGATATTGGAAAAATTGAACCCAAAGAACACGAACCTGACAATAAAACGATTGATCTGGTTGAAAATTGGAAAGATTAAAGGGAGCCATGCTTGCGCGCGCATGGGCGGGTTAGGGCAAACGACGGAGAAAAAGACGACAGACTAACCACAACCCTGCACCCCCCGCCGTTTTTCACTTTCTTTACCCGTACAAACAACACAAACCAAGAAATAAAATTATTTCCATAATTCCCATAAGCGTTACAAACCCGTAAAACCGTTTCCAACGT
>JANQIY010000340.1 GCA_028281965.1 Candidatus Gastranaerophilales bacterium | reverse complement strand
TGCGATGCCGAAGAATTTTTTCCGCTGTCCTTATTGAAATTTTAACTCCATTTAAAACCTTGTTATAATTGCTTTTAAGCTAATTCGCGACTCGAGTTAGTTAGCTGAAAGCCTTGATATGACTGATTTAAAATTTCTTAAATTTTATAAAAAAGAGACGGCGGCTCTGCGTTAGCGGGAGCACAGCCTCATTCATGAAGCCGCCGCTCACCTCCAGGACAGGTTAGGTGGGCGTTTTAAGGGATTTCGAAAATATTTAATTAGAGATTCGAGTTATTTAGCTATCTCTGTAGTTCTGACTTCTCTTACAACGGTAACTCTTATCTGCCCCGGATAATCCATTTCCGCTTCGATTCTTTTGGCAATATCACGGGCAAGTTTATTGGCGGCCGCATCATCAAACGACTGCGGCTGCACCATTACCCGGACTTCACGACCGGCCTGCACCGCAAAAGACCTTTTGATTCCCTCATAACTGGTTGCGATTTCTTCAAGTTTTTTAATTCTCTTGATGTAAATTTCAAGAGTATCACGTCTTGCTCCGGGCCTGCCTGCGCTGAGGGCGTCTGCAATCTTTATAAGCTCTGCTTCCACTGTGTTTGCGGTCACATTATCGTGATGCGCCTCTATACAATGGACTATTTCTTCACTTTCCCCGAATTTTCTTGCAAAGTCGACCCCAAGCTGGACATGTGTCCCTTCCTGATCCTGGTCAAGCGCTTTTCCTATGTCATGTAAAAGTCCGGCCCTTTTTGCAAGCTCAACGTTTGCCCCGATTTCAAGAGCGATTGAACCGGCAAGGTTACCTACCTCCACAGAATGTTTTAAGACGTTCTGACCGTAGCTTGTCCTGTAATACAGCCTTCCAAGCGTCCTGATTACTTCGGCATGAAGGTTCATTATCCCCAGGCTGAGAGCTGCCGCTTCGCCTTCCTTAAACATTAATTCCTTAATTTCCTCTTCTGCTTTTGTAACCATATCTTCAATCCTTACAGGATGAATCCGGCCATCACTTATCAATTTTTCAAGGGCAAAACGGGCAATTTCACGACGTACCGGGTCAAATGATGAAAGAACTACCGCTTCCGGCGTGTCATCTATAATCAGGTCAACTCCGGTAAGTGTTTCAAGGGCTCGGATGTTTCTTCCTTCCCTTCCTATTATTCTTCCCTTCATCTCATCATTGGGTAAATTGACCACGGATACCGTAGATTCTACCACCTGGTCGATTGCGCATCTTTGCATTGTTAATGAAAGAATTTCCCGGGCTTTTACGTTGGAAGTTTCCCTTATGTAGTTCTCGTTTTCACGAATTAGCTGGGCTGCTTCTATTTTTAGTTCTTTCTCCATCTGCTCCAGGAGTATCCTTTTTGCTTCCTCGCCGGAGATTCCGGAGATCCTCTCCAGTTCCTGCATCTGTTTTTGGACAAGGTCAGCAAGATAGTCCTCTTTTTCATATAACTCATCTAACTTTTTGGCTAAATCGTTCTCTCTTTCGGTTACCTGCTGAATTTTTCCTTCCATTCGTTCTTCTTTTTCAAGAAGCCTGTTTTCAAGCCTGCTAAGCTCCTGTCTTCTCTGTTTTACTTCCTGCTCCAGTTCCTGTCTTTCATTTTGCAGTTCTTCCTTTGCTGAAAGCAGAGCTTCTTTTCTTTGGATCTTTATTCTCTCTTCAGCTTCCTGGGATCTTTTCTCAGTTTCCTCATTGATTTTTGCGACTTTATCCGCAAATAAATACAGCTGGTCATTTTGCTTCTTTATTTTCATATGAAGAAATGCGATATAGCTTATAAGTATTGCTATAAGTACCGCAAGAGCAATGATAATTGATATAAAAAGTTCTATTGTTCCTTACCTCTTTTTTAAATATATGACTAATACAAATTGAATATTAATTCGAATTTTTAACTCTTATCTTTATTATTACAACTTCTGCGATAAAGCTAAAGTTATAACCGGTATTTATCTATGTCATCAAACGGTGTGGATTTTATTTTATATTTTTTATAAATTTCTTTCGTGGTCTAGTATAGCACAACATAGATTATTTAATATACTGCATCGTAAGTAATTTATAAAAATTTTAGGCGGCGCAGGTACTAGCTAGGCCTGCGCCGCCTTTTCTTCTTCTATATTTTCTTTTACGGCTTCTCTTGCGTTTTTTAGCTTTGTTCTGACGAGATTTTCAATTTCTTCGAGGACATTCCGGTTGTTTGTAAGGAACTCGACAGATTTTTCCCTTCCCTGTCCCAGTTTATCTTCCTTGTAGCTATACCAGCTTCCGGATTTGTCAACTATATTCATTTGTACCGCAACGTCAAGAATGCATCCTATCTTGGAAGCTCCTTCTCCGTAAATAAGATCAAATTCCGCAATCTTGAAAGGAGGCGCAACTTTATTCTTAAGCACCCGTACCTTCACTCTGTTACCATATTCGTTTCCATCTTTTTTAAGGGTTTCAATTTTTCTTATGTCAAGACGCAAGCTTGCGTAGTATTTTAAAGCGTTTCCACCGGTTGTTGTTTCAGGATTTCCGTAAAACACGCCGATTTTCTGGCGAAGCTGGTTGATAAATATAACGGTTGTCCTTGTTTTTCCCACTATGCCTGTTAACTTCCTTAAAGCCTGGCTCATTAGCCTTGCCTGGATTCCCATATGGGCATCTCCCATCTCACCGTCAATTTCAGCTTTTGGAACTAACGCAGCTACTGAGTCAATAACTACAACATCTATAGCGCCTGATCTTACAAGCTCTTCTGTGATTTCAAGGGCCTGTTCTCCTGTGTCAGGCTGGCTTACCAAAAGTTCGTCCGTTTTTACGCCAAGATTTTTTGCATACTCAGGGTCAAGAGCATGTTCAGCATCTACAAATGCTGCTATTCCGCCTTTTGCTTGAGCTTCCGCTATAATATGCTGGGCAAGCGTGGTTTTACCGCTGCTTTCAGGGCCAAAAATTTCTACAATCCTGCCTCTTGGAATTCCACCTACTCCAAGCGCCACGTCTAACGATAAAATTCCTGTCGGAATCGCTTCCACTGCTACTGCCATTTTTTCTCCCAACGGCATGATGGCACCTTTGCCGTGATCTTTCTCTATTTTGCTAATGGTCGAATCCAGAGATTTCTTTTTCTCAGGGTCTACCTGATTAAACATCTTTTTTTCCTGAATGTTTTCCTTGTCTTTTACGGTCATTTAAACACCTCTTATATTCTAATTTATATAATATGGAGTAATAAAATTATACTCTAAAAATTTTTTTACACCTAAATTTTTACACTAATTAACTCGAGTCGCGAATTAGCTTAAAAGCAATTATAACAAGGTTTTAAATAGAGTTAAAATTTAAATTTTCAACATGAAGCAGACTACAAAAATT
>JANQIY010000333.1 GCA_028281965.1 Candidatus Gastranaerophilales bacterium | reverse complement strand
AAGCGGGAGCGTAAAATGGTCCGGCTTTGCCGGTCATTTTAAAGCTCATTCATGCCAAAAAATTATAGAGAATCGAAAAGAGGCGCGAAGCAGGCGGCGCTGTCCGCATTTCGCGGCGGAGCCTCTTTTCCTCCTTTAGGGTGGCTGTGCGCGACAGCGGGAGCTAATGCATTAGCTCATTCCTGGGTGGGTTTTGGTAAATGTTGCATACATGCAATTAGCAACTCGGGTTATTTAGCAATTCGAGTTGTTTAATACATTTTTTAAAAAATGTATTAAACAATATTTAATATTGTGGTAAAATCCACATATAAAAGCTTTATAAACCAGGAATTAAAATTTAATATAAAATATTTTATGAGAAGAGAGGAGAAAAAATGAATTTGAAATCATTAACTTCACTGATGCTTTCATCATTACTTTTATTTTTCAACGCAGCGCCTGCATTAGCGTTAGATTTTAAAGATATCCCGACAGACCACTGGGCATATAAAGAAATTAACAGCCTGGCGGAACAGAATGTTATTGCAGGCTATCCTGATGAGTCATTTAAGCCTGAAAACGGGGTTAACAGGGCAGAATTTACCAAAATGATAATTAAGGCCATTGATAAGGATGATATGCCTGTTACGGCAGAATGCGCATTCACTGATATTGAGCCTGATTTTTGGGCTTATGAAGATATTCTAAGGTCAAAAGAGCTCGGACTGGTGGTAGGTTATCCTGATAACACTTTTCAGCCGTATAACTACATTACAAAAGCAGAAGCAATTTCGATAGTTTCAAAAACAATAAAAAAAGAGCAGGCATGTGATTACGCAGACTCATGTGAATATGAAAAACCTTGCGCTAAGATGATTCCAGGTGATTGTGCCGATTCCTGCGAATTTGACAAACCCTGTGCACAGGACGGCCCCTGTCCAATTAAAGAGGTTCGGTCTTCTGAAGCTCCCTGCGAATTAACAAAGATGCATCATAAAAAATGCGTCCTCAGCCAGTTTGAAGACAATGAAAAAGTTGCAAAATGGGCAATAAAACCTTTTAAAAACGCGGTAAAAAATGAACTATATGTAAATTATCCCGATAAAAACCGCTTAACTCCAAATAAAGACATGACCAGGGCGGAAACAGCAGCTTTACTCTATAAATTAAGGGAAAATCCTTCAGTTTTAATGGCTGAGTTTCAAGGGACTGAAATTGAACAAATTATTGAAGAAAAATCGCTTTTAGATGATGAGCCTGCTACAAAGCTCAAGGTGGAAGAATATACAAAGGTAGTTGAGCATTTACCTGCTAACACGTATTCGGGCAACGTTAATGAAGTTGAAATAATTGGATCAAAAGCTGCAATATTAGCTTATAATGTCGTTCCTGTAAGCTTTGAAGGCGGGTTTGACTCTAAAAAGTCTAAAGAGGGTGAACTTGTAAATCTTACGTTCGCTAAAAACCTGGAAACAGAAGAAGGAACAAAGCTTTTACCCGCAGGAAGCAAACTTGTTGCACAAATTACCGAACTTAAAAAAGGAAGGCTCTTCCATAAAAACGGTAAGGTTGACCTGGAAATTACCAACCTTGTCTTACCCTCGGGAGATGTTTACCCTCTAACTGCAACAATAGAAAATAACGAGCTCCTGGCTAAAAAGTTCGGGAAATGCAACTACAAAAGACTGGGTGTCGTTGGGGGTTCAATAACAACCTTTGGCTCGCTTCTTGGGCTTTTAATAGGCGCATGTTCAAGTGAAACAGGAGAAGGTGCCGCTCTTGGAAGCATAATAGGAGTAGGTACCGGCTTGATTGTCGGGCTTGTATCTCCGGGATGCAGTGTTAAAATTCCTGAAAATCAGGAGATTTTCGTAAAACTTCAAAAAGACCTTGAGGTCGATGTTAAGTAATAGTGGTTTTGTATAAAAAAAAGAGGCGGCGGGCAAAGCCCGCCGCCCTTTTTGGCATGGTTACATGTGGAGTTTTTACCTCATCCTTAAAATTTTTCAGTCTTTTTTTACGAACCCCGGTTTTATTTATGATATTCTAGAATTTAAAGAAACTGCAAAGGGGATTGTTTTTTATGAGCGTGGATTTTAATGAATTAATATTCGGGAAAAATGATATCCGGGGAAAAGTAGGGGAAGATATAACGCCGGAACTCTACAAAAACATAGGAAAAGCGTTTGCTCAATATATAAACAAAAAAAACACAGGTATAAAAACTGTAAGTGTAGGATATGATGCCAGGAACCATTCCCCTGAATTAACCGAAACGCTTATTGAAGGGCTTCTAGAAAGCGGAATAAATGTATATGATATGGGACTTTGTCCAACGCCTTTAGGATATTTTTCCGAATTTAAAGTCCCCGGTATAAGTGCCACCCTTATTGTTACAGCAAGCCATAATCCTCCTGAGTATAACGGAATTAAAATGACTCATGAAAAAGTAATCCTGCCGGAAGAGGAAATTAAAAACCTGAAAGACCTTACCAGGCAGGCAAATTTCCCTAAAGCGCAAATAAAAGGTAATTATAAAAAATACGATATCATTTCCGAGTATATAAACACTTACCTGGCGGACTTTGAGGGTAAGGGAAAAGGCTTAAAAATAGTTGTTGACAGCGCAAATGCTACGGGAGGGGTTGTTGCGCCGGAACTATACAGGAAAATGGGATGTGAAGTTGTAGAGTTATATTCAGAACCTGACGGAGATTTTCCTAACCACCACCCTAACCCGAGTGAGCCTTCCACGCTTGGGGATTTGAAGAAAAAAGTTATTGAGACCGGCGCTGACTTTGGAATAGCATTTGATGGCGACTCTGACAGGATCGGCATTGTTGATAACAAAGGTGCCTCACTTGCCGGTGACAGGCTTATGCTGATTTTTGCCCTTGATATCCTGGGCAAGTCCGGCGAGGATACACCCGTTTTCGTATCGGAAGTCAAATGCTCACAGCTGCTTTATGATACTATCGAGAAAAACGGCGGCAGGGCAATAATGTGGAAAACCGGGCACGGCTTTATAAAAAGCAAGATGAAGCAGGAAAACGCCCTTATGGCAGGAGAAATGAGCGGGCATATATTCTTTAAGGACCGCAATTTCGGGTATGATGACGCAATTTATGCCGGGTGCCGGTTTATTGAAATTATAGCCGATAAAAAAGCAAATGACCGGAATTTCAGTGTGTCGGAGTTCATAAATTCCTTCCCGCAGACAATCACCTCGGAGGAAATCCGAATCCCTTGCCCGGATGAGCATAAATACGGAATTGTGGAAGAATTGCAAGAGTATTTCGCTTCAAAGCCTGATGTTTTCGCTAACAAAATCAATAAGGTTATAACAATAGATGGTGTGCGACTAGTGTTCGACGACGGTTTCGCCCTCATACGTGCCAGCAATACAGAACCCGTCTTCACCTTGCGGTTTGAAGCGGGTTCGAATAATATGCTCCTGGGCTATAGAACTAAAATGCTTGAGATTCTTGATGAAAAGCTCTGCGAGTTATCTAAGTTGTAACACTTTTAAACATCAAGTTTTTGAGTCAGGTCATCCATTCTGTTTAGCCACCCATTTAGAAATGCCTGGTCTTTTGGCCTTCTACTTGCTAAATCATGATAAAACTGTGTTTGAAGCTGTAAAAATTTGGATACATCACCGCCTGATTTTTCCAGGAATTCTCTAGCCCTTCCCGGTCCGCAGTTTACAGCGGTGTTGAACATGGCAATTGCCAGCTTTGGATCAGTCTTTGCGATTTCATCAGCACCTGAACCTTTCCAGTAATATGTATGGTAGATTTCTTCCGCTTCTGCCTGGGTAATTTCCTTTACGTCTTTTGGTGGCATCCCTTTATCATTTAAATATCGGTCATAAGTTGTCTGTGTAATTCCCAAGTTTGTCGGACCTCCGGAATCATTCGGATTATTTGAATAGCCGCCTTCCCAGCCTTTTACAAATTTTAATGCGTCCTGGAACACTCCACCTTCACCTGGTGTATAGTCACCACTGAAAGTATGGGCCTGTGGACTAAAATCAGGCGTTTGTCTATTACCTGCTAATAAACCTAATATTAATGCAATCAAATCCCGATTTGATAGGCCATGTCTCCTTATATCGTCCGAACTAGCTAAAGTATCGTGCATTCTATCTTGCGTCTGTTGATTTGCTAACGGGCCGTAAATGTCTCTTGGTTTTATATGGGGCAGCTCACTTAAATCAATATTCAGTAATGGATTGTCACCTTCTTTAAAATCAAGCCTTCCATCCGTTAAGTCTCTCTCAATAAGCGCTGTGAATAAAGACGACGCATCTCTCTTCCTATAAAGCGCGCTTAACTCTTCATTACCTTCAAAAAGATTACCTGGCTCACCATCTACACCTTCAAACCAATCAAGTCCATCCATAAAATTTTCAAACTTTGGCGACTGCCTGTCTAAACCTGTTACTTCCATTGTCCCTACTTCCTCCTTAACCCTTAACTAAAATATGAAAAATTTAACCTATTCCCTTTCTTATTTATATAAAAACAAAATGAAGATAAAAATTGCTATTTTAAAAAAAATAAACATGAATGACGGGTTAAATAAATCACAATATATTGATAAATTCAGGAAAATACTTTAAATAATGGATACTACAAAAAACTTAAAATTTTAAAATAACAGGTGAAGCAGTCTACCCTGGATATATGTCTACTATGAGAAGTTTGCTCAGTAAAAGATTTGTTTTATTCTTTATTTTAATGGTAACCGTATTAATCCCGTTATCTGTAAATGCAGGAAATGAAACTAAAAAAATAAATATCGACGAAGAAGAATTCTTTAAAAATGAAGAAGAAAAAGTAGTAATAAGCATAATAAAGTTCGGCAGAAAAAATCCTTTTAAGCCCTATACCCCTTCAGAAGAAGTGCATTTAAGAAAAGAAATTATAGATATAGATGATATCCCATTTCCGCCAACCTATAGTGACAATACAGAAATAGGCAAACAGGCAGAAATTTTAATGAACTCAAAAGTAAACGGCATTTTGTTTGATCCATACGCAAAATCAGTAGCAATAGTAAATATCCAGGGCTTAGAGTACATGCTTCATAAAGGTGATATGGTTCAGGGAATTACCGTGGATAGGATTGCTCAAAATAACATTACTCTAAGATACGGTTCGAATACTTATACTGTAGGTGTAGGTGATGCTGTAGAAGGAGGGCTCTATCATGACCCGGTTACCAGAAAACAAAAGATTTTTGCCGGGTCTAACAGCGTTGAGTACAATTTACCGGATATAGATTTGGAGGAATAAAGCAAATAATGCAAAATATTTTTAAAAAACTAATACTGATATTAATTCTTGCAATTATTGCGAACTTTTCAGGTATAAGCCCCGGTTTTTCAACCAAGACAAATATCCCTTTAAGGAATAAAATTGATGAAGACCTTGCAGGAATCCAACTCAGGGGCGGAGTAAAAATTGATCATAAAGAACAGCTTGTCACACTGAGTCTCAGGTACTCCAATCTTGAGCAAGTATTAAGAATGCTTGCGGATAAGGCGGGAATGAACATAATCCTGCATGAAGTCCATGGCACAATAACGCTCGACCTTGTTGACGTTGAATTAAACAAGGCATTTGAGTATATTATGACAATGAATAACCTCACTTACTGGAAAGATGGCAACACGCTTATCGTAGCCAGTAATGAAATTGCAGAGGAACTGGGCATTAATATGTCCCAGATTAAATCCATAAAGGTAAAATACAGCGATGCGCAAAAAGTAGCTGACTTTCTTAATGAAAACGTATTTAGCGTAAACAGGCCTTATACAAGTACCTCCTCCATAGTAACTTCCAACCCTAACACAAATGACGTTCTGGTTTTTGGAAAAGATGAAGATATTGAGCTGGCCAGGGAAGTTATAGAGTATCTTGACGTCAAGCCCCAGGTAAAAAGTTATGAAATAAATTTTGCAGACCCTGTCTCAATAGCCACGAAAATTTGTTGGGCAGTGTTTAAATCCGAAGACGGGGAAGAAGAAATTACTATAGATTCCGACCTTGAAGAAGGCAGCGAATCCAAACTTGTATGCGGAAACACTTCAGAACTGGAGGAAACAGACTCCGACGGAGACCTTGAAGCTTTTAATAATCCTCTATACTGGGTGCTTGCGGATACGGGTTTAAATCAGGTAACCGTATACGGCGGAACCTCAGAACAACTGGTTATGGCTGATGAAATAATTAAAAATTTCGACAAAAGAGAGCCCCAGGTATATATGGAAATTTCAATTATAGAGCTAAACGAGGATGGTTCAAAATCGCTGGCCTCATCCATGTCTTATTTTAGAAACAGATCAAAGTTTACCCTCTCGGACGGAAATCTTATTGTAGACCATATAGCAAATACCTCATTTACTGATGACCTTTATATAAATAGTGAAAACGGCAGAGTTGATAAAATTTTTACTTCCCAGCTAAAATCGCTTATAACCCAGGATAAAGGAAGACTTCTGGCAAATCCCAGAGTAATAGCGGCAAACAATACCGTCGCAAATATTAATATATCCTCAGAAGTGGTCGAAACCAGGGATGCTGAAATTGACCCTGACCTTAATACCGTTGATACTACAGTAACAATTGGGGATGGGGACTCAATATCCTTTTCCATCCTCCCTAAAATTTCTCCAAATGGATTTATTACATTATCTCTTTCAGAATTTACCTTTAATACCATTAAAGGTACCGTAACGGATGCTTCCGGTAATTTAATTGCCACGTTGAAAAACTCAAGAGACGTTGAAGCCAAGAAAGTAAGGGTTAAAGATGGAGATACGTTCATCATAGGCGGGTTAATCCAGGAATCAGAGCAAATATCTCACAAAAAAGTCCCGCTTTTAGGGGACTTACCAATAATTGGATCTTTATTTCAAAACCAGGCCACGGAAAAAAAACGTTCGGAGTTAATAATAATGATCACACCAAGAATTTTAAAAGATGTCGATGAAATTGAACCGGTTTAAAACTTCATTTTTTTGAAATATAATTTATCCTATTAAGTATAATTGCTTTTATCCATAACAAAATATTAAAATTTTTATTAATTTAAGTAAAGACGGGAAAAAAGATGTCTACTGAGCAAATTACAGAAAAAATTAAAAAGAGTATAAATAGCAAATATCTGGAAAAATTTAGCCTAAAAGACCTTGATGAATATAGGTTTATTCCTATAAACAAAATTGAAAACAACTTAGTTGTAGGCATCCAAAAAACAGGCAGTGAAGAAAATAAAAATGCCGTATTAACCAAAATTGTCTTAAGTACCAAGTTAAAACCTAAAATTGTTCCATTGACTGAAGAGCAATTTGAAGGTTTGTATAAATATTGCAAAGAAATAATTGAATTAAACGAAAAGGAAGACAATATTTCTGTTGTAAACGATGATGTAGTTGCATTTAAAGAAAAAAAAGAAGAAAAGCCCCCTAAAAAGCGACTTGGAGACCAGCTCCTGGATGATGGGCTTATTTCCAGGGAACAGCTGGAAGAGGCATTGTTTCATAGTAAACAGTCCGGTACACCTATTGGCTCAGTCCTCGTTAAATTAAATTTTATTACGGTTGAACAGCTGAGAATGGCGCTTTCCAAACAACAGGGTATTGAAAGTACAGCAAGTAAAGACCTGCAGGTTGAGCCTTCCGTTATCAAACTATTACCTGAGGACTTTATTAAAGAAAATAAAGTAGTACCTATCAAGACAGACGGAAAAACTCTTTATGTAGGCATGGTAAACCCTAATGACAGCCAGGTTTTAAATGATTTAATTTATTTAACCGGATTAAAGCCCGTACCAATGATTTTAACTCATATTGAGTTTGAGCAATGTATTAAAAATTTCTTTGAAACGGTAAAAGAAACGGAAAAACTTCTCGAGGAAATAAAAACTGAAGGCCAGGATCTACTGGAAGAACAGGAAGATGTTTGGGACCAGTTTGAAAAAGAAATTGACGAAACTGATACAAACCTTGTGGCAAAATTTGCAAGTTCAATTATAACAGAAGCTATAGACAGGGGAGCAAGCGATATTCATATAGAACCCCGACTTAGTGGTTATATAGTCCGCTACAGGATTCAGGGTATTTTGCAAAAAATGTTTGATATTCCCAAAAAAGCGGAAACATCCATTATCTCCAGGCTAAAAGTTATAGCAAGGATGGATATAGCCGAACATAGAAGACCCCAGGACGGTCATATTTCCCTGAAGTATAATGACAGAATGTATGATTTAAGGGTAAGCACCCTGCCTGCAAACCAGAAGGAAAAAATGGTTATAAGGGTACTTGCGCCTGATGTAAAGGTAAGAACAGCAGATAAAAAAATCAGGCTGGTTGGAGCTTCAACAACTGATATTGAAAAAATTGAGCTTATGACCACAAAACCCCATGGGATAATACTTGCCGCAGGTCCTACAGGCAGCGGTAAAACAACAACCCTTTATTCAGTCCTGAACAAAATTAATAATGAAGAAATAAATATAACTACAGTGGAAGACCCCGTTGAAATTAAGCTTGACGGAATAAACCAGACCCAGGTTAACCCCAAGGCTGATATTACATTCGCTTCCTGCATGAGGTCTATTTTGCGTCAAGACCCCGATGTTATAATGATAGGTGAAATTCGGGATTTGGAAACCCTGGAAACAGCTATTCATGCATCAATTACCGGTCACCTGGTTTTAAGCACAATTCACACGAACTCGGCAGCTTCAACAATTACAAGACTTGCGGAAATGGGAGCTCCTGCCCATCTTATCTCATCAGCGCTGGAAGGAGTTATTTCTCAAAGACTAATTAGAAAATTATGTGTTAATTGTAAGGAAATTTACGAGCCAAGGGAAAAGGAATTAAGATATGTTGCCACAACCAATGACGAAAGAGAGGACTTTCTTAATAAAGTAATCTATAAGTCTAAAGACGAAGGCTGCGACAAGTGTAATAACACAGGGTACTCAGGCAGAATGGGAATTTATGAAGTTCTTACAATTAATAAGGAAATTAAAAAACTAATATCCTCCCAGGCTACTGATTATGAAATTGAAGAAACAGCCGTTAGTTGCGGAATGCATACTCTTCAGGTCAGAGGTATAGATGCTATTTTAAGCGGGGAAACTTCAATTGCCGAATTTGTAAGAGTTCTGGGCGTAGTAAGCGAATAAATAAAGAGATCAAAATTATATGGCAATTTTTAATTACGAAGCTCTTAAAAATAACAATGAGAGAGTTAGCGGGAATATTGAGGCGGAGTCTGATAAAGAAGCGAGAGAACTGCTTAGAAAACAAGACCTGATGCCTTTAAAACTTTATGAAAAGGGATCTGCCAAGATTCCCGTCAAGTCATCTTCGCCTCCTAAAAAAAAGAAAACCGCAAAAAAACAAATCAAGAAACTTAGCACAAGGGAAAAAATAGATTTTACCAACATTATGTATACCTTTTCAAAATCCGGTATTTCACTGGTAGAATCCCTATATTTTATAGAAATAAATTCTGAAAGTAAAAACATACAGATGATTTCAATTGAAATCAGAAGAAGAATCCTGGCAGGGTCGAGTCTAAGTGAATCCCTTGCAAGTTTGCCTAAAATTTTTGACGATATATACATCGGCCTTGTAAGAGCAGGGGAAGAAAGCGGAGAACTTGAGGAAACAATGAAACGGCTTGCTTATCTTCTTGAAAAGCAGGATAAATTAAGGAGCAAGGTCATATCCACGCTGGCATATCCTGTTTTCGTAATATTTTTGGCAATGCTTGTAACTATTTTGCTGTTAACCTTTGTATTCCCGGCATTTAAGGGAATGTACGAACAGTTGGGAGAAGACCTGCCAATTATTACCCAGATTTTCATGACAACAGGAGTATTTTTAAGAGAACACTGGTACTTAATTCCATTAATCTTCCTGTCTTTTTTCTCATTAATGTATTTTATTTTCAACTGGGAAGTTTCAAGGCGGTTTATTGACAGAATTGGCCTGGAGATTCCTGTTTTTGAAAAGTTTTTAAGATATACAAGTATTTCTAATTTTATAATTGTGTTAAGAGTCGCTTTTGAAGCCGGTATACCAATGGTTGACAGTCTTTTATTCGCTAATTTCACCATTACAAATATTGTTTTAAGAGAAGCGATGAAAAAAGTTATTGTCGAAGTTCAATATGGAACTTCTTTATCAGCGGCGCTAAAGAATTCAAAAATTTTTCCCGGGATTGTAATGTGTATGATATCAACAGGAGAAGAGTCCGGTTCTCTTGTTGAAATGCTCAAACAAACCGGGGAATATATTGATGACCAGATTGAAAGAGTTGTAGATTTACTGAGTAAGCTGTTTGAACCTTTTCTTTTCCTGATTATCGGAGGAATCGTACTTACACTTGGCTTGTCCTTATACTTGCCATTGTTCCAGACCTATGCAAATATAGGGTAAGCAAAATAAATAATAATATTTTACAGTAAATTAATATAAAAACTTTATAATCTATAAGTTATCTTGTAAAAGGGATTGTAATATGAGTGAAAGATTTTTTGATGAAAACGAAGAACAACGGGAAGAGTTAATAAAACCTACCGTATCGGGATTTTGGTCAGAGAAGGTTTTTGTAGTCACAGATGATTATGAAATCAAAGGATATGTTTTTATGCCCAAAACAGGCAAAAAAAACAGGATATTATCTGATAGCTTGAACAGTGATAAGCGTTTTATCGCAATAAAAGATGCGGAAATAAAGACAAAAGGAGCTCCTGAGAAAAAAGTCGAACATAGCAGCTTTATCCAGTTAAACCTGGACTCAATAATTCTAATAAGACCATGCCAGAGCAGTTAAGGTAAAAAAATGCCCATTTTTTCAGAAATAAACAATCTTTTTTCAAGAACTTTTTCAATGGTCAAGTATTCTATGGTATTAACCCTGCCTTTTCTTGTATTCTGGCTGCTTTTAGGTTTTGTGTTGCTTCCATTAACCACGGGAGGCGGAGCAGGAATATTTTTTACGCTGTTTCTCGTGTCAGGCTTGACAGCTGCTTTTTTATCCGGCTGGATGAATATGTTTAAAAGAAGCGCGGAAACTCCTGTCGACGAAAACCTGCCCGGAGAAAAACGCACATCTGATTCATTTGAACTTTTCAGGGAGTTTTTTCCCGGGGTAGGCAAATATTTTGGGAAAATGATACTTGGCCTGGTAATGTATTTTTTCCTGTTTAATATAGTAATGCTAATAGTTGAAATGGTTATTATTCCAATGTTTGGAACATTTGAAAGCTTCACCCAGCAGGAACTTTTTGAAGCAATGAAAGACCCGGATAAAACGGTTTCACTCTGGAACGCTATAAGCGCCGCTGACAAGATGAAAATTTATAAAATAGCTGGAATGGAAGCTTTATTTATGTTTTTGTTTTTATATTTGACAATGTTTTGGCCCCAGCTGATAGTTTTAAAGGATATTTACCCGCTTAAAGCTTTTCAGGAAAGCTTTAAGACCGTAATAAACGACCCTGTAAAGACAGGTATAATTTTTTTCATAAATTTCGCACTGATTTTTATAGTATTTTTTATCGGTGCTATATTAATAACAAACCCGCTGGCAAAACTTGTAATGATACTTTTATTTGTATATGCGCTGGTTTTTTATGTGATGATGACCTTTTTATACCTGGAAAGATACATCGACCTTTCGACCGTCGCAGATCCCAATCCATAGACAAAATTTTATTCATAAAAAATGACACGTAACGTAATAGCGATAGTAGGCCCAACAGCTTCAGGCAAGACAGAAATTTCGGTAAACCTGGCGGAACTTCTCAAAGCAGAGGTGATTTCGGCTGATTCACGGTTGGTGTACAGGGATTTTAATATAGGCACGGCAAAACCGGGCCCGGAAGAAATGCGGGGGATTCCTCATCACATGATCGATATAGAATCGCCTATAAACACATTTACGGTCAGCAAATATAAAAATATGGCCGGTGAAAAAATAGAAGAAATTTTTGCAAGAAATAAAATCCCTATAATTGCGGGAGGTACCGGATTTTACATAAAAGCCCTTCTGGATGGGCTTGATATTCCGGAAATTGAGCCTGATGAAGACTTTCGCCGGGAAATGACAAAACTTGCCGGGATCAAGGGAAAAGAAGCGCTGCACCGGACTCTTCAGCATTTTGACCCGGTCACTGCCGAAAAATTGCATCCAAATGACAGTTTCAGGATAATACGAGCGCTGGAAGTCCGGCATGTGACGGGCCGGTTAATTTCAGAAGTTCAAACAATAAGCAAACCCGATTATAAAGTTTTATACATAGGGCTAAATACTTCCGATAGGGAAATTTTATACGATAGGATTGACCGCCGGGTTTTAAAAATGATTGATAAGGGCCTGGCGGAAGAAGTTAAGAAACTTCTGATAAACTACGGCAGGACTGTCTCTTTAATGAAGACCCTTGGTTATAAAGAAATTTGCGAATCCTTTGATGGGGCCTATTCTATCGATGAGGCGATTGGGAGAATACAAAAAAATACAAGGAATTTTGCAAAAAGACAGATAACCTGGTTCAGGTCAAATCCTGAAATCAACTGGTTTAACATAGAAGAGCATAACCGGGAAGAAATTTGTCATATTATAGCTGAAAAATTTAAAAACCAGCCCGGGGAAGGCCCTTACTCCCCTACATTTTTAATTTAAATAGCTTATCATTAATTTCAAAACGCCATAAATTGTCATGCTGAAATAATTTCAGTATATTTTCAACGCT
>JANQIY010000317.1 GCA_028281965.1 Candidatus Gastranaerophilales bacterium | reverse complement strand
CAATTAATGCTGATACGCGATAAGTAAAAGTTGGCTAGATGCCGTGTCAAGCACGGCATGACATATCTTTTTTAATTCCAGAATTGAAAGACCCTGTGGTTTACATAACATATCTTATTTGCTTTCTTTTGGATATAATATTATACTCATAAATATTATTAGTGCTGATTCATATAAATAATATGAATTGTAAAATTCACTATAATTAAAAAAGTTTAACTAGTTGAAATACAAATAATAATGTCGTATAATTACATAAATAGATATCGTAAATTTGTAAGGAAATAGCAAATGGTCGTTGGACAATCTTTAGAGAAAAAAATGCAATATAGAATCAAACGAAGTAAAGATACTGTCTTTATGTTGTCTGACTTTGTTGACCTGTCCGACAAAGATCAAGTTGGTAGGGCTCTCAGAAAATTACAAAAGAAAAACCTTATTATTAAAATCGGACAAGGGTTATATGCCCGTGCCAAGATATCAACTGTTACCAATAAACCAATTCCAGAAAAAGATCTAAAAACTCTTGCAACTGAAGCCTTAAAAAAAATGAAAGTAAAAATCATTCCATCTTCTGAAGACAATATAAAATATAATAAAAAGGAAACAACTCAAGTCCCTACAGGAAGATTGATTACAGTCAAGGGAAGAGTTAGCAGAAAAATAGGCTTTAATGGAAATTATATAAAATATGCGTGTGTCAGTTGATAGAGAAAAGATTGAAGGTTATCCAGCAGTTAAAACAAACTGTATTTCTCCTGTTGAAATTGGTGCAAATAAATTTAGTGCTTTAATGTGGCGAATTGATATAAAAGACAAATTTAATGATCCAAACTTAATGCGACATTTGCACGACCTATCAGCTTTGGAGCAACAGATTAAAAACAATGATTTTATTAATGCAGTGAAATACTCATTTGAATTAGATAAAGGACGTTGTGGCTCAAATAAAGAATTGTCGTTAGGGAATTTTGCTGCAATAACCTTGCAAAAATTAAAAGAAAATGCTGAATATGCAAAAGAGTATAAAAGATTTGTAGATGCAATGTCTTATGCTTCAGATGATGAGACTATAAGGTTTTCAGATGCTTTGATTTCATATGAAAAAATAGTAACTTTTGTTAGATCTGAACTAGATTAATGAAAAATGAAACTTAGAATAATAGCTGATACTCAGGCGGATATAAATGAAAAAAGTTATGGGAAGCGCTTTCTTGAGGTTATTAAAGAAAAATTATGATTCCTAACAAATCACTTCAATATAAATGGATAAAGGCTCTTGAAAAGACTGACATTGATGAAAATAGGCTTCAAAGAGGCCAGAGTTATGCCTGGTCTGGCAATGTAGAAGAATTGGATATCAACAATAATGAAGTTTCTGCTGAAATAGAAGGGAATTATGGCAATTATACGGTTGAAATAAATTTCAAAAAGTTAAATCAAGCTCAAATTGAACAGGTCAATGAAATTATTGAATCAAATCCTGATATATCCTCTGAAATCAACAATGGAAATATACCTTATAAATTATTTGACCTGCTGGAAGAAAAAGATATATATCTTATTCCTGAAACATTTGATGATTATCACCCTGATTGTGATTGTCCGGATGATATTCGGCCCTGTAAGCATATTGCTGCGGTCTATTATGCCCTTTCACAAGAAATATGTGAAAAACCGCTTTTACTTTTTGTGCTGAATGGGTTGCCTGTTAATAATCCTGACTTTAAAATTGAAAAATCATTTAAACATCAGGCAAGAGAAAAACTGGAAAACCTTCTGGATAAAGCTGATACCCAAACATTAAAACAGATAATCCTTAATTTAACATTTAAGTCAAAGGATAATTATCGTAAATGTCTTGATATTATTGAAGATAGTATACCTCTAGAAGACGAAGAAAAAGCTGAATGCTCCTCAGAAAAATTTATGACAATCTGGGACGAAGTGAAATGGGAAATAAAGCGAATTGAAGAGTATGGGTATAGTGAGGATTACTATGAAGATGAAGGCCTTGAAATAGAAGATAAATTAACTGAAATTCAGGAAGAGCTTGAAAAGGGCAAGGCCTCAAAGAAAGCACGGGAAGAATTTATCAATGATGCCCTGTCATATGTAGATACTGATTTTGGTTATGGAGTTCTGGATGCAACCCAGGCTGCCTGCTATGATAAAGATGAACTTCGTTCTCTCGCTATGGAAATTGAGGACAGCAATAGTAATAGAGCACTTAGGATATACAAAGAGCTGGCTGATAAGGATAAATACCTTGAATTGAGATTACAAAAACTTGAAAGTAGTAGCGATTATTATGACTTGGTTAAATTTTACGAAGAAAATAATGAATCTGAAAAAGCGGTTAAAACTGCATATCAAGGACTACAACAAGCTCAGGGCTGGAAAGATGATTTACTTGAATATTTAGCCCCAAAAGCACTTGATGCTAATGATAGAAGGGAGTATTTAAGATTAAAGTTTGAAAAATATTCAAGTAGATTTAGTTTTCAAAGTTATAAAAGCTTTAAAAATATTTGTAGCGAGGATGAATGGAAACAATATGAGCCCCAAATACTTCTTCTGACAGATAAGACTTATAATAGTGATAAAATGTTAATCTATATGTATAGAGAAGAATTTGATAAGGCTATAAATATCCTTGTACAAAGTAGAGAAAATCCTCATTATTTGAATATGCAATCAGCAAGCTTTTCAACAGCAGAAAAACTTAAAGAAAAATATCCAGAGCAGGTTTTGCAGTTTTATATGAATTCTATAGGTAACTTTGATTCATCAAAAGACAGGAAAATTTATGCTAATCAGGCTAAAATAGCTGTTAAAATTCAGGATACTTATGTAAATATTCTAAAGACTCCTGAAAAGTGGAATGAATTTGCAAGAAATATCAAGTATAAAAATAAAAACAGGCCCGCTTTTCAACAGGAATTTTCTAAAGTTATAAGGAATTGGAGAGAAATTTAATTACGAGGTTTTCTTATGACAAAAGCTAAACAACTTGAGTCGCTGATTAACCCTTTATTAATTAAGTTCTTAAATTACTGGAAAAACGTCATGCTGAACTTGTTTCAGCATCTTTCCAAATAGTGGTAGATGGCAAGATCCTGAAATAAATTCAGCATGACAATGCCTTTATTGATAGATGGTTTAGCTAACTGGCGACTCGAGTTAGACAGAAACAATAAGGAAGCTAAAAATGTCAAAATATAAAAAAGTAATGGAATGGCCAGATATTGAAAAATCTTTAAATGGCCTGAAAAAAGATGACTTGATTAACTTTATAAAAGATTTATACGGCCAATCTACTGATATTGAAATGATTATAGAGGCAAGGTTATCTAAAAATAACAGGAAAATATTGGAAAATTATCGCAAAAAAATTATAAAAGCTTTTATGACAGGATTAGAACCTCCTGAGTTGCCAAAAATAAAAGAGGGAATGAATGCTATAAAAGATTATAAAATAGCCACTAAAGATTTAGAAGGGGTTATAGATTTAAGTATAACTTATTGTGAGCAAGCAATTAACTATTCTAATGAATATTGTTATTGCGAAGAAGATATTGAAGACAGTGTTAATGATGTTATACAAGAAGTAAAACAAATTATTTCATGTGATAACACCAATACATATATCGAACTATTTAAAGACGACTTGCAAAAACTTTATCAATCAGCAGATAAAGCGGAAGATTTTATGTTTGAGGAGTTTATAGGTATTGCATTAGAAGAAATGGGAGTTGAAAAAAGCTAATGATTGATAAATTAATTCAAAAGAACCCTATTAAAGTCCCAACAATCCAAAATTTTTCACTGTTCTTCAAAATAAATTCCCTGTTAATTTTTTAGGAAATTTGACTGAAAACTCATGCACTGACAGGAAAAAATTCTCTAGAATCTTTTAAATTTTCATAATTTCTCTGTAAATACCCTGTTTTTAAAAGAGAATAATGCTGTCAAAACTACAGACTCCATTTTTTAGTTTCAAAAGTGGCAGCTAGCCGCTTTTTATTGCGGTTTTGGCGATGTGGTGCGGGGGTTGCGGGGTTGGTTTCAAGAAGAGAGTGATTCTCGCCAGATTTTTTCAAGTTTTTTCGGATAAATTTTGAAAAATTTTCAGGTTTTATTTTTCCTGACCGCTTGGGTAGGCTTTATACAAAGTTTAATTGCCTTTCCTGTTTCTTCCAGTCGAGTGTTTTAACCTGTAATAATTTCTGAACAGTCAGATCAGCCGCTTGATACTCATTTACAGAACTTACGCAAAATAGAAAAAATTAATACCTATTATTTTAAGTTTTATTAAAAAAATGACATTTATATGTATTTTCACAATGATATCGTAATCAAATGTTACTGAAAAGAGTTAATTGTTCTGGTATATTGGCTTGGAGAGTAAATTTGAGGTATGGCAGATGGATAACGGGGAGATTAAAGGGGAAACCGGCACGAAAGAATACCATGTTTTAAGCCTGTCAGGAGGCAAAGACAGCACAGCTTTAGCGTTTTTTATCCGGGACAATATGCCTGAGGTGCATGAGCAGATTGAGTATATTTTTTGCGATACAGAACATGAATTACCGGAAACTTATGAGTACCTCGACAAAATCGAGGTATTTCTGGATAAGCCTATCGAAAGACTAAAACCGTATAAAAGTTTTGAGCATTTGTATGAATTACATGGTTATTTGCCCTCTATAACCCGCAGGTGGTGCACTGTTGAAATGAAGACCAAACCATTCAGAAAACATATTTATGATAAATTTTTAAAAAACAAAGAAGCGCCTGTAAACCTTTACATAGGAATTAGGGTAGACGAAGCTCACAGGGCATCAAGTGATAAAAGTGACGGTAATTACATTAAGGCTGTATTTCCCTTCGTAGAAAATGGATTAAACGGTAGAGATATAAATAATATTCTTGAAAAAAGCGGGATTGGTTTGCCTGAATATTACAAATGGAGTAAAAGATCAGGTTGTTATTTTTGTTTTTTCCAGAGCAAAATAACCTGGATAAATTTATATGAAAATCATCCTGATTTGTTTAAAAGAGCTATGGAACTTGAAACTCCCAGAATTAAAGAAGGTGGTTTCGGTTGGAATATGGACATTTCATTAGAAGAAATGATAAAACTCGAAAATATTAAAAAAATAAAAGAAAAATACATAATCCTTCAAGAAAAACGGACTAAAAAAAGATTGTTAGAAAATAGCTCCAATAATCTTTTTGATATGAACGACAGCGATAATGATAATACCTGCTTAATGTGTCATATCTAAGGCTTTGAGCAGTCATAATCTTCCATGTCTTTATATTTGTCGTGGTCGTTATCTATACCGTCCGAACAGGAACCCGGGGTATCCGGGCCTTCTGGCTTGGGGTCTGTTGATAAATATTTATCCGGAATTAAGCTCCATAAATGGATAAAATGTTCCTTATAGGATTTCACAAGTTTAGAATTATGAATTATAAGGGTATTTTCATCATTTTTGGAACTTCCATGTTTGGTCCAGTTCATAGAGCCTATGATAAGATGTTTATCATCTATAATCGCTGATTTCATGTGCATTTTGCCGCTAAAATTCTCTGTTTTTACCGGAATCCCCTGTGAACGCAAATATCTATGCCGGCAATAATAACCTTTAGCACAGGTGGCATCAACAATCAATTTTACATCAACACTTCTTTCTTTAGCTTTTACAAGGCTTTCAGCAATATCATTTCTCGTTAAAAAGAAAATAGGTATGTAAATATATTCTTGTGCGTTATCTATCAATTCAGTAATTTTTACCATTAAATCCTTATGTTTTGGAGAGAAATAAACCGAAATCAACGTTTCTTCTGATAGTTTCAGGTTTTCATTATTTTTGATTAATTCCTTGCTCCAGTGAAAATTTTTATTATACATCTGGTTAAATTCTCTTACATATAGACTGGCAACGGGTTCTGCTTTAATTAAAACCCCGACATTTGAATTAAAACCGCCTGTCCCGGTACTCGAAATATTTGTAGAGCCAGTCCAAACTCGTTTTTTATCTAAAATAAAAAACTTGTCGTGCATAAGAGCCCCCTGGTAATCCAGTTTATGTTTATAATTCGGTATATTGTGTTTTTCCTGAAAATCATAATCTGTCCTGATTGTACCGAGTTTTTGAATTAAAAGTTCGGTATCAGGATAAATATTAACCCCATGCTCTGTCATATCCGTAACTCCCTGGACTTTAACCCCTCTTTTTTGAGCCTCAACAAGCGCATTGAATATTTCAGGCTGGCTTGAAATTCCATAAATAGCAAAGTATATGCTTTCTTTGGCATTTTTAATTTCCCTTAAAAGAGCCTGGCATGCAGAAGTCCGACAATATCTGGCAGGCTTATCATATTTTGTAGGATCAATAAAATAAAGCTCAATATTTTCTGTTTTTACATCAGGAATTGGCTTTTCCAGAACTTTTTCTTCATATGCCCGGGGTTTCTCTTTTAAATCCCTGCCTTGCAGCAGCTTTCTAGCCTGCTCAACCTGCCGGGAATTATCCCTGTACCGATTGCTCCGGTAGTAAGGAACTACATAACCTGATTCTATAAGCTTATCCTGCACTAATTCCTCGTTTAAATACAACAGGGCATAATATTTCTTTTTTTCAGTAAATTTAACCTTAACTTTTTTATTTAAAACCTTTTCTTTGAGCAATTCCCACGCTAAATACCCTAATTCCAGAACTTCCTGCTGTGTCAGGTTATAATCCTTCATTTGTCTGTTTAATCTGTAGCCAGGACGTGTTTTAAAGGCGACAATATCGGACAATCCCTTTTTTTCATTCCTTTCAGCAATACCGTTGTTGTTAAAATCGATGTAAACCGTGTCCCCGTCCACAACCTTTAGAACCGTATATTTAGCATTGGATTTTACGAATAGGTATATTAAAAAGCCTGAAACCAGCAGTGCTAATAAAATTAAAAATAATTTTGTAAGTTTATTCATTCTTTAATATTAACACTTTGAATAATAAATTTACCAGTAAATCAGGCTCTCTTAGTTAAACAAGAAATATAATATATTACTGTAAACTTTATAATTTAAAGGATTTCGTTTCGTTTTTTTACATAGCAGAAAAAAACGAAAGGAGGCGCTGCCTTTAAGAGAAAAATAACTAAAAAATTTGGAGACTACTTAATTCTAACGACTTAATTCTTTGTTTCCTCTTCTTTTTGCCAGATAATATCCTCAAGGTTGTATATTTTATTATCAGGCACATAGATAATTTTAATTAATGTATAACCAAGGATGGCTTTTTTTAATGGTGAACACCATACAAACCTTATTCCTTCTAAGTTTTTAGAATATTGTTTGTCTATAGAGTTGTCATCAAAGATTAACCTGCCGCCTTTAGGTAAATTTTCTATTTCTATCTTAGGTTTTTGCAGTTAAAAACCTGGGTAATTTGTCATGAGAAACTTCTTCAATATTTTCAGCAGCTTTAAGGCAAGAAAATTTAGCCGTGCATAACTTGAACATCATCAGTGTTAGCAACTCAAGTTTAGTATCTTGTTTTGATTTCCATAAATCATATTGCATCTGCATCCCTAACCAAAGCTTTACCCAGCTTGACTGCTATCGCAGGGCTGATTGCAGTTTTACAGTGAACTATATCTGATAAATTTTGTCTTGTTATACCAAGTTTTAAAGCAGCTTCCTTGATCTTTATACCCAGAGGTTTAATACAATCTTCCCTTAGTATTTCTCCAGGATGAGGAGGATTATGCATTATGTCTGTTTCTCTTTTATAAATAGTCATTTCTTACTTCTTTAATGATAATCTTGGTAATCTATAATATATGCGTCACCATTTTCAAATTTAAAAGTTATTCTCAAATTTCCGCTAGCTGTTACTGACTATAAATCCTTTTTATCAACTTTTAGCTGATGTAATCTATAACCTGGTAAGTTTATATCTTTAATATATTTAGCTCTATCAATACAGGCAAGTATTACTTTTAACTTTGATTCGTGGTCTGGATTAATACCGGCAATAGGTCCTTGTTCGAAAAACTTTTTTAAACCTTTATGATTGAATGTTTTTATCATATTGACAGGGCAATTCAGTTCTAAATTGGATAAATTAAACTTAAACTGTCACCCCGCACTTGATGCGGGGTCTAGCCAATTAATGCTGATACGCGATAAG
>JANQIY010000271.1 GCA_028281965.1 Candidatus Gastranaerophilales bacterium | reverse complement strand
TACTTATCGCGTATCAGCATTAATTGGCTAGACCCCGCATCAAGTGCGGGGTGACAGTTTAAGTTTAATTTATCCAATTTAGAACTGAATTGCCCTGTCCCGCTGCCGCAAGTGAAGTGAAACTCGTTTAATGCTAGAATGAGTTAGTTTCATGTATATCTTGCTTAAATGCTGTATTGAACCATAGAAACAATTTTAGTGCCAGAGAAACGCTTAAATTTTTCTATTCCTTTAAGAAAGTCCAGCTCAACTACAAATCCTAACCCTGCCGGAATACCTCCGATTTTTTCGATAAGTTCAACGGTAGCAGCAGCTGTTCCGCCTGTAGCAAGTAAATCATCGACGATCAAAACCCGTTTTCCGGGTTCTATTGCGTCCCTGTGAATTTCAACCGTATCAGTGCCATATTCAAGGTCATAAGTGACTTTTTCTACTTCAGCCGGCAATTTACCGGGTTTTCTGATGATAACCAGTCCCGCACCCAGGTTATATGCCACAGGAGCTCCGAATATAAACCCTCTGGATTCAATGCCGGCTACGTAGTCAATATTCAAGTCCTTAAATTCTTCCGTAAGGTAATTAACTATCCTCCTGAAAGCTTCAGGGTCTTTAAGCGCGGTGGATATATCCTTAAAAATTATTCCGGGTTTTGGAAAATCAGGTATATCTCTAATTTTGGCTTTAACTAAATCCGACATGAATCTTTTCTCCTCATTTTATTTTGCAATAATATTTTACAGGAAAAATAAGATATAAGGTTTAGTGAAAAAGTTTTTGATAAACCTCCTCAGGTGAAACTTTTTCCTGTTCCCCGGTCAAAAGGTTTTTAAGTGTTAATATTCCCGTTTTCAACTCTTCTTCTCCAAGAAGGATTGAAAATCTTGCGCCTGATTTTGATGCTTTTTCCAGCTGCTTGCCAAATTTTCTTCCTGAAAAGTCAAATTCGCAGGAAATTCCTGAATCTCTTAATTTAAAAGCAAGTTTCTGGGCTTGTTTTGTGTCATGGGATACGATAAAGACATCAAGAGGATTTTCCCCGGAGATTTCGCAGAGGGTTATAAGCCTTTCCATCCCCATTGCCCAGCCGACTGCCGGAGTAGGCGGCCCTCCAAGCGTCTCTACAAGAGGGTCGTACCTTCCCCCCCCGCAGACCGCGTTCTGGGTACCAAGTTCTGTGCTGGTAATTTCAAAAACCGTCCTATTATAATAATCAAGGCCTCTTACCAGTTTTTTATTAATAACGTATTCAATATTCAATGTTTTTAAGTAGTCTTTAAGTTCCTCAAAATGAGTAATACAGGGTTCACAGATGAATTCTGCGCTTATAATGCTGTCGATTTCAGGTAAGGCTAAAAGGTTGCGGCATTTTTCATTTTTACAGTCAAGAATTCTAAGCGGGTTTTTTTCAAACCTGACCAGGCAATCCTGGCAAAATTCCTCTAATTTCGGCCTTATAGCTTCTTTTATCCGGTTTTTGTATTCATTTCTGCACTGAGGACAGCCTATATTGTTTATTTCCAACGAAAGCCCCTTTAATCCGATTTCATCAAGCAACTTCATTGCGATTTGTATAACTTCCGCGTCGGCAGAAGGGTTTTCGACTCCAAAAAGCTCCAGTCCAAGCTGGTGAAACTGTCTTTGTCTTCCGGCCTGTGGTCTTTCATATCGGAACATCGGGCCTTTATACCATAATTTTAACGGGCTGGGGAGTCTGTGCATTCCATGTTCAATGAAAGCTCTTACCACTCCGGCCGTGTTTTCGGGTCTTAATGTAAGGCTCCTGTTTTTTTGCTCAAAGGTATACATTTCCTTATTAACAATATCGGTTGAGTCACCTACCCCTCTGGCAAAAAGTTCCGTAGCTTCAAAAACAGGGGTCCTTATTTCCTTATAATTCGCTTTTTCAAGAATATTTCGTGATTTTTCCTCAATATACTGCCATATATGTACCTCGGAGGGAAGAATATCCTTTGTACCCTTGGGCGCTTTATAGTTCATTTTTCACCATTAAATTTACTCATAAGACTGGTTTAATTATAAGAGAAAAACAAGAAGAAACATAGCTAACCTGTGATTTAGGTTAATTACTCATCATTATCATCTATTTCTTCATGATAAACCCCGCCGCAGCAGATAATTTCCACTGACCTCATGAGAAATTCCCGCGGCGCGTCACATTGATTAAGAAAAAACTCCTTATCTCCCAGATGCCTGATTTTCATAATCGCAGGAACTGTCTCGTCTGCCGGGACATAAAGAGAAGCTACTTCGCATTCCAGGATATCCGGGTATTCCTGGTCCTGGATATCAAGCGAGGCATCGTGAAAATTTCCGTTCAACGCAAGAATCCTACCGGTAAACAGCGGGTTTTCTTCATTTCTATAAAGCGCTTGCGGGTTTGTATTTCCCCTGGTGGTAAAGCTTAAGCTATTCCAGAGAACGTTTATAACTCCCACTGACCTGTCGGCATCAATTTGACAGAGCGCAGAATTTGCGGGAATATTCCTTTTTTCAAAGCACTGCCTTAGTTTTTCAGTTATTTCCTGCATTTCCTGAAGCAGTTTTTCAAAAAGCTTCTTGGTATTCTCGGTAGCTTCGATATGCTCTTTATACTGCTTGAACATATGACTGGTTACAAGATTTATTCTTTCATTTAAAGATGATTTTTTCCCGGTTTCCATAACTTTGTTCCTGTTGCTCGAAAACTCCTAATCCTTTTTTTGGCTCAATTTATCCAGTCTTCTTTCAGCGTTTTTCAAAGAAAGCTTAGCTAAAGGTTTTCTTGTCATATTGTCGTAGAAAACAAGCCAATGTCTTTTTTTGGGATTATCAACAGAAAATGAAAGTCTTCCCCTGACTTTTGTCCCCGGCACAACCTTGTTAAACCATAAATCCGTATGCCCAAACGGGGATGGATAGTAAATTCTTTTATATTCGCTTAAAACAGCCATATCAAAAGTGCTGAAGGTTTTATCGGTATTATTAACAATATCAAGGGTGAGCGTAATTGTGTTTAAATCACCGAACGGGTCTTCCTCAATGGAATAGCCAATGATTTCCACGTCAAGCCCGTCATAGAGGAGTTCTTTTTCCCTGAGCCCTTCTTCTGATAGAACAGGAAGCTCAAGGCTTTCAGCGATTTTAACCTTAATTTCGTCACCGGGCGCAATCAGGACTTCCTTGCCTTTTCTGACCATGGAAGCAGTAAGACCCACAACAGCTCCAATCCCTGCTCCACCGGCTACAGTACCTCCTTTGGAAGCTACGGCAGCTCCAATACCCAGGAATTTAACGGCCATAAGCCCACCTATAACTCCACCGGCTACAGTATAAGCTGTATCCTCAAGCACAACCTTAGCCGTAGAGGTTACGGGATGACGTTTTGTGGTCATACTGGCTTCTATAGGAATTTTCCTGCCGTCAGGCGTTATAAGATAATCAAAATTAACGCTAATATAACCGTCCCTGCCCAGTCTTTTACTGTTTTCAACCCGGGTTACCGAACCATGGGCTACAGTCCCTGACGGGATTACAATCCCGTTTTCCGTTGAAAAATCATCTGTTACTTCCGCAAAAAACTCGTCACCTTCTCGGTTAAGCCCCGTGCTGATTACCGAAGAGACAGTCATTTTAAGTTTTACCCCTTCTTCAACTTGCTCGACCTCTCCGGTGAACATACCTTCATTTTGAATACCTTCATCATACTGGATCCGCCCTCGAATAACGTTATGAAGGTTTTTTGCATGCTTATCAACATTATGCTCAAGTTTTGCGGTTTCATGTTCCGTTGGTGTTTGGGCAAAACAAAAATCGCTCTGGAATAAAACCAGGACTGATATTAATAAAAATGTCAGAACCCTTTTTCTCTTCAATTTACAGACCAATTAACTTCGTTATTATATTTAATGATACATTACTTTAAACAAAACTTCATTATTATGATAATAAAATTAACCTGGAGATCAATTTATAAAAGTTTCAAAATTTCTTTATTCCACTTTTTTTAAATCGGTTTTACCTTTATTAGGCAGGTTAAATCTGAAATTAATGATTAAAGTCGGGTCATCATCAGGCACTGCAATAAAATCCATCCCGAGTTTCCATAAAGTTAAGCCGAACATTGGCATTATTATGGGAGTTATCCCCGCAATGTTGGGATAATGATCATCATATCCATGCATTAAACATAATTTATAATTAATATTGAACTTAATATGCTTTGTTAAATAACTTTCATAAATTTTTCTGTGAATTCCGGCATAGACCGTCTGGTCTGAATAGCTGTTTTTAAAGGTACCGATAGTGTAGCCTTTATAATCGATTCCGACAAGGTTATGTGTCTCATTATGATCTTTATCGGATGTATGATGACTGAACATTCCGAGTAAAATTGCGCTGTCTCCTTTTTCGCCCTTTATAAAATCCCAGGTCCTGCTTTTTAGGCTTTCTTTATCCTTAGCTTTTTTTTCCTTTGAAGCTTTCAGGTTAAATACTGTGACCCTTGATTTTTCTTCGATTTCAGGAATATCCCATTTGGGCTCAACAGGTTTTAAATCAGGTATTCCGTTTACATTTTTTAATCCCTCAGCCTTTTGCAGCTCTTCAAGCCTATAACTGTTCCTGTAAAAAGGGATATCTGAAAAACTAAACGAGCCCGGAGCAGAATTCTCAGGTTTTTCCAGTTCTGAAATTTGCGTTGAAATAAAAGAATTGGAATTTTTCCAGAAATTAGAATCTTCATTTATTGCAGATTCCAGAGAATCAAAACTGGTATATGAGTCTTTATGTTTTTTTCTTTTATTATATTTAGCTTTAAGTTTGCTAAAAGTGATGGAGTCAATTTTTTCTTCAGGAGCTAACTTTATACCTGTATTTGTAAGCGTTTCTTCTGTAGGCTGCTCAAAAACCTGAGAATATGCGGGGTTAATATATAAAGTAAAAAGTATTAAAAATGCCAGTATTTTTTTTGCCATTATTTATCTCGAAAAATGAGTAAAACTTTATTTATAAACATCAATTTATATAAACTAAAATCATAATTTTTTTTATTAGCCATTTAAATTAATTCTAAATTAAAAATAAGTTTAATTATAAACTAAAAAATATCAAACTTATATTAATCATTTTAAACAATAAAGTATTCATTTTGCCCTTTCAAAAAAAGCTCAAAACGCCTTCCTGAGTAAAATATTGCAAATGCGGGAATAAAGTTTCCATGTATATCCTCAATAAAAAATCCGAAATCTAATTTTAAACCGGTATAGATAAATACATAATTTTTTTTATATTATAGGTAATAACTTAAATTTTATATATAATAAACCCAGGTTATAACCTATAAAAGTTTTGTTGCGGAAAAGCTTACATTCGAAGTGATCTTTCGGTAGACCGGGAGTGGAGATTGCGGAGCCTGTCCCGGGCGAAGCCGTATGGGCAGGCTATTTTCTGCTTAACGCCGTCTCCCGCCACAGGCGGGCCAATAACCCGGGGCTTCACACCTGCCATAAGGACAGCGGAAAAAATACTTTTGAGACCGGTTCTAGCAACTTGAGTTATAATAAGTTAGGAAAGTTATGGTACAGGGATTAAAAATGTCAGAATATAAACATGTGTATATCTCGGAGATTGGAAATTATGAAGGACAGGACGTCTGTCTGAAAGGTTGGCTATATAACAAGCGTTCCAGCGGAAAACTTCACTTCCTGCAAGTCAGGGACGGAACAGGAGTTATACAGGCTGTTGTTTTCAAAGGCGATGTCAGTGAAAATGTATTTGAAACGGCAGGGAAAAACCCACAAGAATCTGCAATTGAGGTTTACGGAACAGTCAAGGAAGACAAACGCTCGCCTATAGGTTTTGAAATAGGTGTTAAAGACCTGAAACTTGTCAGCGAAGCTGAAGAATACCCCATAACTCACAAAGAACACGGTATAGCATTCCTTCTGGAACACAGGCACTTATGGTTAAGGTCTCCAAGACAACATGCAATCCTCAAAATCAGGCACCGGATTATAAAAAGTATCCGGGATTATTTTAATAACAATGGTTTCCTGCTTATAGATTCTCCTATATTCACGCCCGCCGCCTGTGAAGGAACGACCACTCTTTTTGAGACCGAATATTTTGACGAAAAAGCTTATCTCACCCAGAGCGGCCAGCTTTATAATGAGGCTGCGGCGATGGCTTTCGGAAAAGTTTACTGCTTCGGGCCGACGTTCCGGGCGGAAAAATCCAAAACCCGCCGGCATTTAACCGAGTTCTGGATGGTGGAGCCGGAAATGGCTTATTATGACCTGGATATGAATATGGATTTAGCTGAAGATTTCATTGAAAACGTTGTTCAGTCTGTGGTTCAAAACAACCGGGCTGAACTTGAGCTGCTGGAAAGAGATATAAGCAAGCTTGAAAGCGTCAGGAAACCCTTCCCGAGAATCACATACACTGAAGCTGTCGATCTTCTGAAGTCTAAGAACAAGGAAATACAATGGGGCGAGGATTTTGGAGGAGACGAGGAAACTGTTATATCAGAAAGTTTTGACAGGCCTGTGATGATTCACCGCTATCCGGCTGAATGCAAGGCCTTTTATATGAAAGAAGACCCTGAAGACCCTAAATTGGCGCTGTGCGTCGATGTCATAGGGCCGGAAGGCTATGGGGAAATCATCGGCGGCGGTCAAAGGGAAGACAACCTGGATGTGCTCCTGAGGAAAATCAAAGAACACAACCTGCCTCGGGAAGCGTTTGAATGGTATCTTGATTTAAGACGCTATGGAAGTGTACCTCATTCCGGGTTCGGACTGGGCATAGAAAGGACTGTTGCCTGGATATGCGGACTTCATCACGTCAGGGAAACCATCCCGTTCCCGAGAATGATGGAACGGTTAAGACCTTAAACCTCGCTCTGCTTGCACTTTTTAATATCAAAATACAACAGTGTAAAACAAGCGCTTCCCATCGGAAGAAGAAATGCCGTTACAATACTTCCAATCCCAAAAAGTGCCAGTTCTTCCGCCAAATTTGGAATAAACGAGCCGAGTTCTGCTTGAACAGAAGCTATAATTGGGTTTTCCAAAAGAATATTAATGTAAACTTCAAAAGGAAATGCTATATAGGATAAAATTGACGTTGACTTTATCAAGACCTGGAAAACATACGGAATTATTGACCCGGTAACTATAAAAAGCAATATACCAAGGATGATTACTTCCCAGAAACTATTTTTTATCATATTAAAACTGGTTTTTAGAATATTTACAGGGTTTATTTTCTCAAAAGCAAAGATTTGAAAGCTTAAGCAGAGAAAAACAGATGCAATAGCCAGTATTATTGCACTAAGCAACCCGGATAAACTAAAAAGCACCGTAGCAAAAATTTTGTTCAAAAAAACAAACCCGCTGACTAAAACCACAAAAGGAGCGGCAATTAAAACAAGCCATACCCCCATTAACAGCAAAAGCAGAATAATATAGTCTTTTGAGCGCGAGTTTATCCTTTCATTATGCTCTTTAAAGTTGTCTATGCTGTTTTTTTCGATTATATCAGCGGTAATTGTGTTTAAAGACACCATAGCTACCATATAATCCCAAAATGCCTTTAGAAATATTGCAAACCCCGGAATTACAATCAAAAGCAGTCCCAGAAATATGAAAATCATATTTTCCTGAAGCTTTTCCACGGGTATAGATAAAAGAAAATATTGCCTGTAAAAGTAAACAGGAGCAAGTATCAAAATTATTCCGGCGACTTGTCCAAAAACCGGGAAAAACATGGCTCTTGAAAACGTCAGGAATTTTTTAAGATATATTAATATTCCATTAAAGAATATTTGAAAGATATTTTCAGGCTTTGAGTAAACTGTGCTCAAGTTAATTCTCCTTTTTCCGGTAAAGGGATCTTGTTAACTCCGGTCGCTAATTAACTTGAGTCGCCAATTAGCCAAAAGCCAGGGTATGACTGAGCAACATTTGCCAAAAAATTATAGAGAATTGAAAAGAGGCTTCGCCTCTTTTCTACCTTTAGGGTGGCTGTGGGTGGGTTTTGGCAAATGTTGTATACATGCAATTAGCGGCTCGAGTTAATTAGCCAAAAGCAATGATATGACTATACAACTAGTGACTCAAGTTGACTGGTTACATAGATTATACCTTTTTTAAATAAATTTGTTTATAAATGTCAATTTTTTACTTTAGGTGTTTTAATATATGAGAGAATGTTGTTAATTCAAAAAAAGAAAGTTAAAAACAATGACGTTAAAGGAAGATATTTGTAACTGCGAAGTAAATGTAAATGCCCGGGAACTCAATAAAGAAGAAATGTGCAAAAAAATCTGTGAAAACATTTTACAGGGACTTCTTGAAGGCTATGAAGAGTTACTAAAAAAGCATCCTGAAAAAGCCGGGGAATTTCAGCCTAAAATAGAAGAAATAAAACAACAAATGCAAAAAAGAAAAATTAGCACCAAAATAAAAGATGTTTTATCGCTTTAAATGCATCGATGAAAAAGAAAATTTTAGTTTTAAATTTAGGCGGCATAGGGGATCAAATCCTTTTTTTCCCTGTATTTGAAACTTTAAAGAAAAATTTTAACAATTCTCATATAACACTTGTAACCGAACCCAGGAGCGAATCGGCGGTTACGCTGACAGAGCTGGTTGATGAAATTTTTATATGCGATTTTAAATCCTCCGGGAAGTATTTTGAGGTGTTTAGATTTCTAAAAAAAGCTGTTTTGGGGAAATATGATATGGTAATTTCGTCGGGGAGTTCCGCTTTAGTGTCAATTTTATTGTTTTTAACAGGTATTAAAAGACGAATTGGCTATAATAGCGGAATATTCAGCAAATTTCTCCTGACGGAGGCCGTTGAATTGAACCGGCAGCAATATGCCGCGGATATGTACCACAAACTGGTAAGCAGCATTGATAACGCTTCAGGGCAGAGAATTCCCAAAATCAGCGTAGGTTTAAGTGATAATATTAAGGATTACCTGGATAAACTAATACCGAAAGAGTGCACGGGCAGGAAGAAAATCGTAATTCATCCGGGCGTAAGCCGTTTGAGCATAGAAAAAAATATCCTGAAATCCTGGCATATAGACAGATGGGCGGAATTTGCCCAAAGACTGCTGGTCAGCGGAAACTATACGGTAATTCTTACCGGCGGGCCTGATGATATTGAAGCCCTGGCGCAAATTAGGGACAAAACGCTCAATGTTGACCATAAACCCGAATGCCTGGTTGATTTATCGGAAAAAGCATTTAGTATTGAAGAATTCGCTTATATAATACATATTTCTGACGTGCTGGTCTGTGTAGACTCTTCCCCCATGCACATTGCCGTTGGAGTTGGAAAACCTGTTATCGCGCTATTTGGGCCTACTGACGAGAAAAAACTGCTTCCCGGTAAAAAAGGGCTTTTTACCGTGGTTAAAAATGACAAACCGGGCTGCAGGCCCTGTTTATGGGATAAACGACTGACATCCTGCGAAAATCCCGTTTGTCTTGATATTGAAGTAGAACAGGTAATTAACGCTCTCAGGGACATTGAAAAAATTAACGCCGCAGGGCGTCATTACCGGTCTTTATAAACCTCATTTTGCAAAAGCCGTTTTCTCAAAATAAGAAGTAAAAATTTATTGTTACCCACCTGGCTACAGGCTGGAATTTGTCCTTTGTGTTTTAATAAACGCTATCTGTGACTTTTTTATATTTATACCAACCCATTTCACCCTATAAAAGTCAGGCTTTTAAAAAAACAGTTGACTAAATCAATCGTTTGATTTATTATGCTTATTGATAAACTTAATTAGATTTAACTATGAATAATAATAAAAAATTAAACATGCCCGGAAACACTAAAGAGCGACTAATTGAAGTTGCGCTGGAGTTATTTGCAATACACAGTTATGAAGGTGTAAGCACAAGACAAATTGTCGATAAGGCAAAAGTAAACATTTCTGCTATTACATATTATTTCGGAGGAAAGGAAGGGTTATATAAAGCGGTTATTGAATCAAAAATTGATTTATTTGAAAACAAAATGGGGCCGGTAATTAATGAAGTTTTGAAAAAACAAAACAATGAAGTTGAAGAGCAAAAGCAGCTTTTACTTAAATTACTTGATGAGTATATAACCTTTATTTTTTCAAAAGGTTTATCTCAATACATAGTTTTACTTCTGATCAGGGAAATGACCAGCCCTTCCTCTACATTTGAACTTTTTTACGCAAAAGTAATGGGAAGAATGCATAAGCTATGTACAAAACTTCTTGCTGCCATATTTAATAGGGACGAGCAGGATGAAGAAATGATATTGCTTACCACTACACTAATAGGGCAAATTTTAATATTCCGCGCTACAAAAAGAGTTATACTAAGGCGTATAAATATTGAAGAATACGATGAAAAACTTTTAAGTAAAATAAAACAGATCATCTTAAAAAATGTTGAAATAATAGTTAATAATTGGAGACCGCTATGAAAAAAAGACTGGCAATAATACTAGCCCTGCTGGTCATTTCCGGGACTATATGGTTTTTCTTTTTTAAGGGTCCAGGAAAAAATAATAAAAATGAACTTACACTCTACGGCAATGTTGATATTCGCAATGTAAACCTGTCTTTTCGAGTGGCCGGAAAAATCCGGAAAATGTTTTTTGATGAGGGAGAAAACATAAAAGCAGGACAGGTAGTAGCTAAACTTGACCCGCAGCCGTTTTTAGATGAGTTTGCCGCTGCAAAGGCCGAGCTTCAGAATACGCAGGCAAATTTATTAAAATTCAGAAACGGCAGCAGGCCGCAGGAAATCAAAGCGGCAAAAGCCCTGGTGTTAGAGCGGCAAGCTGAGTATAACAATGCGCTTTTCCTTTATGAAAGACAGATTAACGTTGTAGATAAAGGCGCCGTTTCACTGCAAACTTTGGATGACAGCAGGTCAGCGCTTGAGCAGGCCGAGGCAATGTTAAAAAACGCAGAAGAGGAATTAAGCCTTAGAGAAGAGGGGTTTCGAAAAGAAGATATAATGCAGGCAGAAGCCCAGGTAGCCCAGGCAAGGGCAAGACTGCAAGCAGCCAATACAGACATGGAAGATACTGAAATTATTGCCCCAAATGAAGGAATTGTGCTTACCCGCGTACAGGAAGAAGGGGCTGTTGTTACCGTAGGTTCGCCTGTTTATACCCTTTCACTGGTTTCTCCTGTATGGATAAGGACATACATAAGCGAGCCGGATTTAGGAAGGGTTTATCCTGATATGAAAGCGCTTGTTTATACGGATTCACGACCGGATAAGCCTTATCAGGGTCATGTAGGTTTTATTTCCCCGGTAGCTGAATTTACGCCTAAAAATGTAGAGACAACGACTTTGCGCACTGACCTTGTCTACAGATTAAGAGTGGTAGTGGATAACCCTGATAAATACTTAAGGCAGGGAATGCCCGTTACTGTTAAAATTAATCTGGAAAATGAAAATGGCTGATAATTTAGTTGAAATAAGCAACATAACAAAGAAATTTGCTGATAATACCGCTATCAACAACGTTACAGCACATATTGAAAAAGGCAAAATAACAGGGCTCGTAGGGCCTGACGGTGCAGGCAAGACAACCCTTATAAGGCTTATTACAGAACTGCTCGCCCCCTCTGAAGGCAATATAAACGTTAAAGCCGGGGATATCGGTTATATGCCGCAAAAATTCGGATTATACGAGGATTTAACAGTCCGGCAAAACCTTGATTTATATGCTGATTTACGGGGGGTCCCGGGCAAAGAGAGAAAGAAAATTTTTGAACAGCTTTTAAAATTCACATCTTTAGCCCCTTTTACCAAAAGACTCGCCGGGCAATTATCAGGTGGGATGAAACAAAAGCTGGGACTTGCATGTGTCCTTATAAACAAACCCGAGCTATTGCTTCTTGACGAACCCGGGGTTGGGGTTGACCCTATATCAAGATGGGAACTCTGGTCTATGGTTCAGGAGCTTTTAAAAGAAGGCATAACGGTATTATGGTCAACTGCTTATCTTAATGAAGCTGAGCAGTGCGATAACGTCATACTTCTGGACGAGGGAAACCTGCTTTTCCAGGGCAAACCTGGCGATTTAACAAAAGGGGAAACCAGTTTCGAAGAAGCTTTTGCTTCTATGCTGGGAGGCTGGCCCGAGGATAAATCAGAACTGGCTGACATGATGATTACACTCCCAAAGACAGGTAAACCCATTATTGAAGCAAGGAATTTAACAAAAAAGTACGGGGATTTTACGGCCTCAAAGGATATAAACTTTTCAATCAAGCAGGGAGAAATTTTTGGGCTGCTGGGCCCGAATGGTGCAGGCAAAACCACTATTTTTAAAATGATGTGCGGGCTGGTTACCCCTACCTCGGGCGAGGCCGTTGTAAAATCCAGGGATAAAATTGGCTATATGGCCCAGAAATTCTCCCTTTACGATAATTTAAGCGTTATGCAGAACTTAAAATTTTTCTCCGGCATATACGGTCTTAAGGGTAAGGAACAAAAGGACAAAATTAATAAGATTATTGAAATTTTTAATTTAAAAGACTACCTGAACATGCACTCGAGTTTGCTCCCGCTGGGTTATAAACAAAGACTGGCATTATCCTGCGCAGTTATGCACGAGCCGGAAGTGCTTTTTCTTGATGAGCCTACGTCAGGGATTGACCCGATTACACGCAGGGAATTCTGGACTCATATAAATAGAATGGTGGAAAAAGGCGTTACCATTATGGTAACCACCCATTTTATGGATGAGGCCGAGCTTTGCGACCGGATAAGCCTTATTTACAGGTCACAGTCAATTGCCATCGGAACTCCCGGTGAGCTTAAAAATATGACTAAAACCCAAACTATGGAAGATGCTTTTATAGAACTGGTAAAAAGACATGAATAGAGTAATAGCCCTTATAAGAAAAGAAATATACCAGATAATAAGAGACCCCAGCAGTCTTTTGATAGCTGTTGTGCTGCCTGCTATTTTGCTTTTTTTATATGGATACGGAGTTTCTCTTGATGCAAACAAAATAAAAATAGGACTGGTAGTGCAGGACAGCTCTCCGGAAGTGCAAAGCTTAATCAGGGCTTTTAAAAACACAAAATATTTTGACATAACCATCTCCCGCAACAGGCAGGAAATAGAAAAACAAATAATGGCAAGCCATTTGCGGGGAATGGTTGTTATTCCCGTGGATTTTAGCAGGCGCCTGGTAAATCCGGATGATATTTCCAAAATACAGGTTATAGCAGACGGTTCTGAGACAAACACAGCCACATTTGTTCAGAATTACGCAAGAGGGGTTATTTTAAACTGGATGGGAGAAGAACAGGGCAACATTTCAATCCAGCCCCGCTACTGGTTTAACCCGGAGCTTAAAAGCAATTACTTCCTTTTACCCGGCTCTATTGCAACAATAATGACGCTTATCGGGACTCTTTTAACCTCTCTGGTAATAGCGCGGGAATGGGAAAGAGGCACAATGGAAGCGTTAATGGCAACACCGGTTAGCATGACGGAAATAATTGCGGGTAAATTAGTCCCATATTTTATCCTGGGAATGACATCCATGTCAATATGTACACTTGCGGCAATATTTCTATTTGGAGTGCCGTTCAGGGGATCATTCCTGCTTCTTGTTATAATTTCCGCGGCGTTTTTAACAGCTGCGCTTGAGTGGGGGCTGTTGATTTCCACCGCTACAAAAAACCAGTTCCTTGCCAGCCAGGTTGCATTGATTACGGCTTACCTGCCGGCTTTTATACTTTCGGGTTTTGTGTTTGAAATAAAATCAATGCCGGGGTTTATCCAGTTCCTGACTAACTTTGTACCGGCAAAATATTTTGTAAGTTCCCTGCAAACAATATTTCTGGCAGGAGACATTTACGGGGTGCTCCTTCCAAACCTTGCCGCAATGTTATTATTTGCCGCATTTCTTTTTATTTTAATCCTGTTAAAAACTAAAAAGAGGCTGGGGTAGTTATGTTCAATAGGATAAAGTCACTTGTAATAAAGGAATTCATCTCTATACTGGGGGATAAAACTACCAGAATTGTACTTATTGTGCCTCCCCTGCTGCAATTGATCATTTTTTCCTTTGCAGCCACCCTGGAAGTTAAGGAAGTTCCGATTGCCGTGCTTAACAGGGACTGGGGCAAGGCTTCGCAGGAATTAATCTACAGGTTTGAGGGTTCTGCTTATTTCCCGGAAGTATACCGCTTAAACAGTCCTGAACAGGTAAGAGAGTATATAAACACACAAAAAGTGCCGCTGGTTGTGGAAATTAACGATGATTTCTCGAAAAACTACTACTCCGGGCAGACCGCTGAAATCCAGTTAATACTTGACGGCAGGAAAACAAATGTTTCACAGATTCTGGCCGGCTATGTAAATGCGATAGTAGATGGGTATAATCTTGATACATATATGCCCCGATGCATAATTGTCTCCCGGAACTGGTTTAATGAAAACCTTGATTACAGGCTATATACGGTACCATGTATCGCCGGGGTAATTACGACTCTGCTGGGGCTTATTATTACAGCTCTTTCCGTGGCAAGGGAAAGGGAATTCGGGACGTTTGACCAGCTGTTGGTTTCCCCGCTTGAACCTATGGAAATGCTCGTCGGCAAAACAATTCCGGCTTTTGTGTTTGGAATGTTGGAAGCGACTCTTATAATTACAGCGGGTATTTTAATTTTCAGGGTACCGTTTGAGGGTTCAATATTTGCCCTTTATTTTGCCATGTCAATTTACCTGCTTTCGGTAATAGGAGTTGGGCTGTTTATTTCCACAATTTCCAAAACCCAACAACAGGCAATCCTCGGGGCATTTGTTTTTCTTGTCCCTGCGATTCTTTTATCAGGATATGCCACACCTGTTGAAAATATGCCCGAATGGTTACAGGCGGTAACAGTGGTTAACCCGTTAAAACATTTTCTCGTTATAATAAAAGGAATTCTTTTAAAGAATATGCCCTTTATATTTGTTTTACAGTACATTATCCCGATCGCAATAATAGCGGTAATAAATTTGGCAATAGCAGTGCAAATGTTTAAAAGAAGGTTGGAATAGGATGAAAAAAATACTTATTACTCTTATGGTTTTTTTCTGCTGTACGAAATGTGTATCAGCTCAAAACCCGGGTTGGTGGGAAAAATACAATGACCCGCTTCTTGTCGGCTACATAAACGAGGCCGTGGCCAGTAACTATGATTACAAAGACGCATCCTTAAAAATAAAGGAATCGAGAGCAAGGGTAAGGGAATTTTTTGGAAAAGAACTTCCAAAGCTGTCTGTTTTTACAAATTATGTCGGAATAAAGCCTCCTTTATTCGCAAATGACCCGCAGGCAGTTAAAAAATTTGAAAATTTATTCATTCTTCCTTTGCTTGCAACTTACGAAGTGGATATATGGGGCAAAAACAGGGGCAATACGAAAATTCAAAAAGAACAGCTCGAAGAAATTAAGCAGGATGCCAGAGCTGTTTATATAGCACTGGAAGCTGACGTTGCATCCGCTTATTTTAATATTTTACAGTTTGACAAGCTTATCGAGCTTCAAAACGCCATTATCCAGTCGGATTTTCAAAACCTTGATATTATAAAATCTAAATATGAGATAGGTTTAGTGTCCTATGATGAGTTATTAACCGCTGAATCAGTCCTTGCGCAATCTCAAATCCAGCTCAATGACCTGTTAAAACAGAGGGACTTTTTCTTAAACGAACTAATGGTCTTAACCGGAAAATCCCCTGAAAATGATGAAAAACAAAGCCTTGCCAGGACTTCTCTTGACAATGTAAGCCTGCCTGAAGACACTCCTCTGGAAATCCCCGCAAACAGCGTAATGCAGCGTCCTGACATTTTAAAGTCCGAGGCAAGATTAAGGGAGTCTAAAATTAATATAGACCTTGCCAGAAAGAAGTTTTTACCGGATATAAACATTTTTGGCGTTTTAGGTTTTGAATCCATTGATATATCAGACCTCGTTGATATAAGTGAACTTTTAACGGGATTTGGCGGTCTTGTAGCAGAAGACCTGTTTACCGGCGGTCAGCGGCGGGCTGCTTTAAAACAAAGAAAATACCAGTATGAACAGTTATTGCAAAACTACCAGTCTACTATATTAACAGCGTTAAAAGAGACCAATAATGCGCTATACGCGTTAAAAACGGATTTAAAAAACAATGAATGTAATTTAGCAAGAGTACAATTGCAGTCTGACAGTTATAACCTTGTAAATGTCAGGTATGAAAAGGGCCTTGCTTCCTGCCTGGACACAATACAACCCCAAATAGACCTGTTCGTGATACAACAGGAGCAGATACGCACTAAAACAAGCTATTTAATAGGTTCCATTAATCTGTATAAAGCTTTAGGCGGGAAGATATAGGTCATTTAACCTGAATGACGAGTTAGTTATTTCTATAAATTTTAAGGAATTTTTATTAAGCTATAATTGTTTTTTAGCTAACCCGTCATTGGGGTTATTTAGTAAAACCCTTCCCACTGTTTTTTTAAGTATTAAAATAAAGGGTAGTTAATAATCAGGTTTTAAAATTGAAAAAAGCAGAAAATCTTTCCCAAATATTTAAAGGCCTGGCACATCCGGTCAGGGTTAAAATTGTTATTGGCCTGCTTAAAAAGGATGAATGCAATGTTTCAACTATGGTTGAAAAACTTGGCGTAGCCCAGCCGGTCGTTTCGCAGCATATTAATATCCTAAAAAATTCCGGAATAGTCGAAGGGTATAGAAAAGGAAACCAGATTTGTTATAAAGTAAGTAATGAAGAGGTTAGAAAAATTTTTAGCGCTTTAGAGTAAAAATTTTTTAAAAAATATATTAGATTATTACTATATACTAATAAAGGAGGAACTAATGAAAACTATTATTATCGGTGGTGTAGCAGGTGGAGCAAGCACAGCAGCCAGACTAAGAAGGCTGGACGAAAATGCTCAAATCATAATCTTCGAAAGAGGAAAAAATATTTCTTTCGCTAATTGCGGAATCCCCTATTATGTGGGAGATGTCATTAAAGAAAGGGAAAAACTTGAAATCCTGACTCCTGAAAAGATAAAAGGACTTTTAAACGTCGAGGCAAGGACAGAGGCAGAAGTATTAAAAATTAACAGGGACAGAAAAACCATAACGGTAAAAGATTTAAAAACAGGCCGGGAATATGAGGAAAATTATGACAAATTAGTATTATCACCTGGTGCAACGCCAATCAAGCCGAGTATTCCCGGTATTGACAACGAAAAGGTTTACACGGTTAGAAACCTTGATGATGCTGATAAGATCAAAAAAGAAGCTCAGGAATCACAAAATTCTCGAGCTGTCGTAATAGGGGCAGGATATATCGGCCTGGAAACCGCAGAAAATCTCTCTCATGCCGGAATTGACGTTTCTGTAATAGAAATGTCTAACCAGGTCTTGAATACCATCGACTATGAAATGGCGGCTCAGGTAAGTAATCATATGAGGTCAAAAGGGATAAACGTACTTTTGCAGGAAGAAGTAGTCGCTTTTGACAGTCAGGATGGTCTTAAAATAAAGCTCAGAGGCAATAAGGAACTTGATGTAGACTTTGCTGTTTTAGCAATAGGAGTAAGACCGGAAAATAAACTGGCTGCAGAGGCCGGTCTGGAAATAGGGAAATCCGGCGGGATAAAAGTTAATGAACACCTGCAAACGTCTGATAAAGATATTTACGCCGTAGGAGACGCAATAGAAGTAAAAGACCTGGTGTCAGGCAGTGATTGCCTGATACCTTTAGCAGGGCCCGCAAACAGGCAGGGCAGAATTGCAGCTGAAAACATCCGTGGAATGCAAACAAAGTATGAAGCAACGCAGGGTACGGCTATACTAAAGGTTTTTGACTTAACGATTGCCTCTACAGGCAATAACGAAAAGCAGCTCCAGAAAAACAACGTTCCTTACCTGAAATCATATTCCCAGGGTTTTTCCCATGCGGAATATTATCCATTACCATTTCCGCTTACCATTAAGCTGTTATTTGCTCCTGATAAAGGAAAAATCCTTGGCGCTCAGGTAGTAGGAATGGAAGGAGTGGATAAAAGACTTGATGTGCTTGCAACAGCAATAAAATTTGAAAAAACGGTAACAGACCTGATAGGGTTGGAATTAGCTTATGCTCCACCGTACGGTTCTGCTAAAGACCCGGTAAATATTGCCGGCATGGTCGCAGAAAATGTACTTATGGCCCAGACAAAACCTGTTTACTGGAATGAAGTCGATAATTTATTTGAAAACTCGATACTTCTCGATGTAAGGACTAAAGAAGAGCAATTTATAGGCGGGTTTGAAGGTTCACTTAATATTCCCCTTGAAGAGTTAAGAGCCAGAATAAACGAGATTCCCGGAAATAAAAGGATAATAACTTACTGCTCAAAAGGCTTGAAATCTTATTTTGCTTCCAGGCTTCTGCTGCAAAAAGGGTTTGAGAATGTTTACAGCCTGAATGGCGGTTATAGTATATATAAACAGGTTGTTCAGGGCAAAGTAGACGATTTAATGGCAAATAATAAGGAACATTCAGGCAATGCATCAAATGTAAAAACAGCAGGATCTATAGAAATTGACGCCTGCGGAATGCAGTGTCCCGGACCAATTATGAAACTGGCTGAAAAAATGCAACACACGGAAGAAGGGACAACAATAACAATTAAAACCACCGACCCCGGGTTTAAAAAAGACATTGAATCCTGGTGCTGCAGCACCGGCAATATTCTTCTTAATGTCTCGGATGAAAATAAGGTTATTAAAGCCCGGGTACAGAAGGGAAGCGCCTGCAATAAAGCGGGCAATTCCCCCGCTAAAACAGAAAAAACCATTGTCGTATTCAGCAATGACCTTGATAAAGCGTTAGCTTCTTTCATTATAGCTAATGGAGCCGCTGCCACCGGAAACCAGGTAAATATCTTTTTCACTTTCTGGGGATTAAATGTTTTAAGGAAATCCGGGCCTGTAAAAGTTAAAAAAGGCTTATTGGATGCAATGTTCGGGTTTATGATGCCCAAAGGCCCTTCAAAACTCTCTCTTTCCAAAATGCACATGATGGGAATGGGAACGGAAATGATGAAGTATGTAATGAAGTCCAAAAATGTAAATACACTGCAAGAGCTTATGAAACAGGCCCGGGATTGCGGAGTAAAGTTCATTGCTTGCCAGATGTCCATGGACGTAATGGGCATAAAACCGGAAGAATTAATAGATGGTGTTGAAATTGGCGGTGTGGCCGCTTATATGAATTCCGCGGAAAAATCCGATGTAAACCTGTTTATTTAACAACTAAGGTTTATTCACTACACTAAGAGGAATAAAGGATTCCCTGTAAATCTCCCGGACGGTATTTTCATCAGAGGGTACCGGCGCCAACTTTAAAAGCGCGGCTAAAGAAGCTGTTTCAAACACCTGTTTTGTCAGGATTTCAATATCTTCCTCTTTAAATCCTTCGTCTGAGAGTTTGGAGGTTACTCCCAATCCAAAAAGCCATTTTTCCATGCCGATTGCGGCTTTTTCCGATTCATCAGGATTTCCGCTGAGCCCCGGGATTATAGGCTCAAGAATTTCGGCAAGGATCTCCGAGCGGCTGGCATAAACTTTTTTAATCACTGAAGGCAATAGTATAGCAAGCCCAAGCCCGTGTGCAAGCTCAGGTTTCACCCCGCTAAGGGGATGCTCAAGGGCATGCGTAAAATGCAACCTGGTGCTGTCAAAGGAGATTCCGGCAATCATGGCCGCATACATCAGGTAATACCTCGCAGTTAAGTCTTCAGGAGCTTCAAGGGCAACAGGAAGGTATTTTGCAATGAGTCTTACAGCTTCCTTTGAAAGCAACATTGCAAGCGGACTTGAAACATTGTTTGAACACGATTCTATTGCATGGTTCATTGCGTCTATGGTCACATAAAGTGTCTGGTTTTTAGGCAATTTTACGGCCATTGCCGGGTCATCAATGGAGATCATCGGGTAAATACAGTCAAAACCAATGGAGGGTTTGGTTTCTGTTTCCGGGATACTGACCACCGCAAACCTGTCAGCTTCTGTCCCTGTCCCATGGGTAAGGTTTACGGCGATTATTGGAGCGGCTTTTGTTGGTGCAAACCTGAACTCAAACAGGTCTCTTGCTTTTACTTCGGTATTTTTCAAGAGGATTGCAATGCTTTTACCCGCGTCAATAGAGCTTCCTCCGCCTATCGCAAGAACCGCCCGGGCTCCGAATTCCAGTCCAATCTGTGTTGCTTCATCTACCTGGTGAGTAGTAGGATTTGGGGTTATACCGTCGTAGATTTTATACTCAATACCGTTTTCATTAAGGGCTTTTTCCGTCGGAGACCAGGCCCCGCTTTTTTTATAGGAGTTTTTTCCGGTTACTACCAGGAGTTTGTCTATTTCTTTCTTTTTTAGTTCCTGAGCAACTTCATTTATCTTATCTATTGCTCCCACTCCAAAATAAATCCTGCCGGCTGAGCGGATTTCCCTTACTTCATGTATGTTAATGCTGTTTTCCCACATATTGAAACTCCTTTTTTTTAAGCCATAAACAGGTATGTCCAGGATAATCTTATTAAAAACTTGTCTTTATATCAAGGGTTTTGGCAAATGTCGCATACCTGCAATTAGCGGCTCGGGTTAATTAGCTAAAAGCCTTGATATGACTGATTTAAACTTCTTTAAAATTTATAAAAAAGAGGCGGTGGCTCTGCGTTAGCGGGAGCACAGCCTCATTCATGCAGCCGCCACCCACCTCCAGGGCAGGCTGGGGTGGGCGTTTTAAGGAATTTTAAAAAAATGTAATTAGCAATTCGAGTAAATCAGTATAACAATCTGTCAATTATGCAAGGTTAAACCATACATCGTGAACTTTATGAACTTTATTATCAGCTGTTGTGTATGAACCAAACTGTAAATGATGTACTTTTTCATCAGGGTTCATAATTTCGGTTTCATCATAAGACAGGTTGATTTTTGAAATATCTCCAAGTCCTTCAAGCTGTGTAACATTATTATCACTGATTAGCCCGAGGGAAATGTCATTTAAGGTAAGTGCTTCCTTAAGCTTTTGAACATTGACCTGTCCGTTTTCAATAATTTTTATACCTGTTTTAGTCTCAGCACTGAGGGCTACAAGTTTTAGTGCTTCAAAGCCGTTTGCCGCGTTGAGTTTTTTACCTGTGAATGGGTCTATTGTTTCATTACCGAAAACTTCTGATCCGTCAATTTTTCCGTTGCCGTTAATGTCGCCCATTGCAAGCATTTTATCCCCGCCTGTTGCTGCTCCATCGGCTTTTCCGTCGCCGTCTATATCCACGCCAATGCCGTGTTGAGCTTCGACTTTTCCGTCTTTATCAGTATCAAGAATTAATGGTGAACCTGTTTTGTAATTAGTTCCATTAACTTTTGTGTATTCCAAAATAGGGTCTTCTGGGGCTTGTGGCGCTTGCGGTTCGGATAATGGAACCAGCTTCGGCGCTGTTGGTGCAACTGTTGAAGGGATTTTCGGCGGTGATGAAAGTTCAGCCGGCATTTCAGGTTTTACCGGTTTTTCCGATGATGCCAGCAAACCTAATATCTGCGGATTAAACATACCCCCGCCTGCAAACATAGTTGCCATTATTATTGAAAGAGTTGATTGTTCATATTCTTTAACTTCCCGGTTATATTTTTCTATTTTTTTGTTATATTCCTCAGTGATTTTGTTATATTCCTCAGCTTCTTTGTTGTATTTATCCACTTCTTTATTATATTCGCCGGCTTCGGAATTATATTGATTTACTTTCTCGTTATACTCGTTTACTTTATCGTTGTGCTTATCTACATCTTCTTTATATTTATCCCACTGAGCATCATATTCTGCCCATTTCTGAGCTGCGGCAGTATTATCTCCTACTTTATCTTCTGCTTTTAGCTTCCCATGCAGGTAAAGATAGTTATTTCCGCCCGCTACACTCGTTATAGATTTAAATACGTGCTTATTCTGGTGTTTATAAATATGATATTGATTATCATGTTTTCCCCTGGCTATCAGGTATAAAGGATCTCCATTAGAATCAACCTTGGCCAGGTCTTCCGGGTTAATCTTGCTTAGTTCATTTGGATGAATATTGTTCTTTATGAATTCGTCAAACTCAGCCTCTGGCATATCTTTTGCACTAATTGTTATAATGTCAGCGTTAGCCAGGTTTTCATCTACTTTGTCCATTGTTTCCGCTTTATCAAAAGGTTCAATTTCTCCTGCAGAAGAAGATATATTTTTAGCAGCAGTTAATCCTGCAAATATTCCAAGAAAACCTGTTAACATCTGCATTAATCCCTGGGATTGAAAACCCGGCTGGTAATTATAATAGTTATAAATATTAATTGAATTACCTGAATTATTTTGAAAATTGTTTGGAAATAAACCATTGTAGAATGGTGTATTGCTATATTGATTCTGCTGTAGCATATAAGGTGTTTTATAGCTGTTGTAAAGGTTTTGCAACCCTGGTATCATACCAACATCCTCCTGGTTGTTAAAACGTAGATCAGTTGTTGTTTATAAAGGTTTTCTATAAATTTTAACCAATTCAATATATCTATTTTATATGCTTATTTATATAAAATAGATATATTGAATAAAATTGCTAAATTTTAGAAAAAAATATTCACATTTCTTAATAACCCCAATGACGGGTTAAGAATTTTTCAAAAATCCCCCACCATGAATGAGACTGGGCTCCCGCTGCCGCAGCATGAATGAGACTGGGCT
>JANQIY010000253.1 GCA_028281965.1 Candidatus Gastranaerophilales bacterium | reverse complement strand
CCTGATGATCCGTCCCACATTCGACTTAAAATCGGTATTAAGCTCTAAAAAACAAGAAATCGCAAGAAATCGCCAACAAATCGTGAGTTTAGGAAACTGCAAAACCGCCTTTCAATCGTGGCAATTCGTTCCAAATCTCCATTAATTCGTGAACAAACCCGACAGAAATCTGCAATCTGCAAAAATGATGTCATTTTCCCACGCTCCACGGATTTCTGCTGCGGATTGCATTTTTCCCTCTCAAAGAAAAAAAAATCCGTCCCTAAACCCTGCGGTCAAAAACAACTGCCGTGTGAACAGGGCGTAAGGAAAGTAAAAGTTCAACTTGATCGAAATGCAACTCAGATTAATCTTGCAAGACATATATTTTAAGTAATAAAGAAAATTTGACTGTTAGTTGAGGGAATCTTGTCATGCAGTACGTTAGTTTTAATGCAGTTATATAATATATAAACATTTTAAAGTGAAGAAATATCTAATGGTCAATATCGTAGTTAATTCTTTATTTATCGTTTTTGTCAGTTTCTTGTCATGAGAAGTATATATGTTCCATTTCTTAACAGCTCGATGTACACTGCAAAATTGGAATAGAAACACTACCCAAAAACATGGGTTAGAATGGACTATTAAATTAATTATGTGTATATTTATAGAAAAAATTAATATTTTAGGTAAAGCAATAAAAACCTGTTTATATGTTGCTATATACAAACCAACGTAATTGGTGTTGCTGATTGAAAGTACATTCCCATGCACCCATTCATTTTTTATCCACCACCGAAAAATTTTTCCTGGTGGATACTGGATTTGACTTTGTCAGTGCGTCCGTCCGTCCGGGCTGATATCTGGAAAACCGTTGGACATAAAATATTTAAATTATGCATACTGGGGACGAATCCCTGAAAAAATTATGAAATTCCAATTAAAAATGGCGGACTGGCGGAAATTTTACTTTCTTATTTTTCCCTATCTAATAGACATAGTAAACTCGCCGGCAGCAAACCAGAGGTTGCTCCTCTTCAAAAAGTTGTCCTTCCATATTGTTGAAACTTGCCGGCAGGATGCCAGATATGAGAC
>JANQIY010000231.1 GCA_028281965.1 Candidatus Gastranaerophilales bacterium | reverse complement strand
CAAAAACTCATCGTTTCCGTTTTTAATGCTCCCGCCGCAGGCAATGACATGCGATGTTTTATATTTTTAATTCCACGTTTACTTATTGAAATCGGTATAGTGCTAATTTGATAGATCCCCCCGTGTCAAGCACGGGGCAGGCTTCTCAAGTGCGGGATGACATTACCCTCTATAATTAATGAATCACTAGTCAGGATAAATGTTTTTACCTTCAGGTGAGTATAATTTTGCCCTGCATTCGGCGTTTTCCAGGTAATTTTCATAAAAAACCTTTTCATTACCGGAGAGCAGGTTTTGCATTTCTGAGGCCCCGGCAACAAGCTCTTTAAGGGATTCAATAACATATGGTTTATTTTCAGATAACATATCCCCGGCTAACTCAGGGTTTGTGGCGGCCAGCCTGGTCATGTCTCTGAACCCGCTTGCGGCAAGACGCATAGCAAGTTTTCCGATGTTTTTATCAGGATAGTTTTTAACCAGGGAAAACAGGACCTGGCTTAACAAAAGCGGCATATGGCTTATTAAGGCAACCGCTTTATCGTGTTCATGGGCATCTGCAATAACAGGATTAGCCCCAAGTTCTTTTATAACTTCCTCAAGAAGTATTATATCCCGCTCTGTTGTCCATATTGAAGGGGTTAACACCCATTTAGCGCCTTCAAATAACTTCTCGAAAGAAGCGTCAATTCCTTTGTTCTCAGTGCCTGCCATCGGATGACCGCCAATAAAGTTAACAGCCGTATCGCTTGTATTGACAAAATCCAGTATAAATCCCTTTAAACTGGCCGCATCAGTTATTATAGTTTTCGGTTTCACTGTATTCCGGACGGTAATAAGCGTTTGTACGGTTTTATTTATTGGCGTACAAACAAAAACTATATCAACATCCCTGATTATTTCAATATCAGTTGAACCTTCAGAAACTAGTCCCTGTTGAATAACTTTATGAATGGTTTCAGGACTCCTGGAGACTCCAATTAGTTTATATTTAGTGTTTTTAAGCTTTTTTAAAATCGAACCGCCAATTAATCCAAGTCCTATTACTGCAATTGTCAGGTCTTTTTGCATAAATAAATTACTCCTGGGTTGTAAGCCATTGCAAGGCTTTTCTGAGGACTTCCTCTACGTCATCCTTGTTATCACAGATAAACACTGCTTTTTTCAAACTCTCCGCAACTTCTTTTCTGGTATAGCCAAGGGATAAAAGAACGCTTTCCGCTTCTAATAAGCTTTGTGAGGTTTTCATTTCCGATAATTCAGCGGATTTAAAGGAGTTAAGAGAAACTTTGTCCTGCCAGTTCATCATTTTTTCCTTTAATTCAAGGATAACTTTTCTTGCAAGCTTTGTACCAACGCCTTTTGCTTTGGAAATAGCCTTATCATCATCGCTTATTACAGCGTTTACAAGATTATATGCTCCTAACTCTCCCATTATAGTAAGAGCCACTTTGGTTCCAACTCCTGAAACGCTGTTGAGAATAAGGAATAAATCCCTGTCTTCCCGGGTATCGAACCCGCATAAGAACATTGAATCTTCACGGTGGACTAAGCTGGTGTAAATTGTAACAGTTTCCCCTTCCTGTGGTAAGTTTCCCACAACCCGCCTGTTTGTAAGTATAAAATAACCTATGTTATTCACTTCCACAGTGATATTAGAGCCTGTAGGGCTGTTTTCCAGCTTTGATATAAGTTGTCCTTTAAGATAATTAATCATTTCTTTTTAAATTTTTCTACTAATTGCTCTTGCCTAAATTTATTAAATATTTCTTGAGTTTGGTTATATAAATTTTCAAAAATTTCTGAGTAGGGTTTTAGCTCAATAACTATATTTTCTTCATTGCAGTTTAATGATTCTAATAATTCAAGAATATTACTATAAACTATCAAAATATTATATTTAAACTCTAGTATATCTGTACATTTTTGTTTCTCTAAATCAACTGCATAATAAGGAATTTTTCTATCAAAAATTATATTAACTAAAATATCCTCAAAATGCGCAATTTTATTTCTTAATACTCGAATGCTTTCAAGGTCTGCAAAGCATTCTATTTTTTCAAGTTCACTATCTGCAAATTTTTTATTAATAAATATTTCGTTTAAACAAATTCCCTGTTTTTTATTACACCAGAAAAGTTTATGTTGAATCAACGCTGTCCAGAAACCGATAGTCGTTTCCTTTTCAATGAATTCCTGATCGCTTTTGTAATCATCTAATTTACTTATAACGTTTCTTGTTTTTTTATAAGAGCTTAAGTAACCCTTATTATGGCTAATCCAGTTTTCGCCCTGTTTTTCAGACATATAATGATTAACTTTGGTCTTTAAAGCTGTTTCAAATACATAAATAAACGGATAAATGCTTGCAGAAATTTTAATGTTTTGTCGATAGAGAAAAACAACTACATCCCAATTGTCATTTTCTCCAGACATTTTTACTTTTAATTCATTTACTAGATGAGGATTTTTTTTAACAAATTTAATATACTTGTCCAGCTTATACTCTGAAACTGTTTCTAAAAAGCACTTTATTTGAGTTTGCTTTGATTTATCCAGCAATAAACCCTGTATTATTTCATCGATAGTGTTATTTATATTGTAAATTTTAGACATTTAAGGAAATTCTCTTATTTCACTTACCCTTGACTTTACCAGAAAAATGCCTGATAATACAGATATGGAACTGCAACCTGCGGGTTGCAGTATTTTTTTGTAAAAATTTAATTAACCCGAATCACGAATTAACTTAAAAACAATTATAACAAGGTTTTAGATGGAGTTAAAATTTAAATTTTCAACATGAAGCAGACTACAAAAATTCTTCGGCACCGCCTTTGCGGTGCCGAAGAATTTTTTCCGCTGTCCTTATTGAAGTAAATTTTGCAAAATCATAAATAAAAACAGGGGCGAACGAGGCGACGAAGTCGCCGAAGTGAGTCCAAAACAACAAACTAGCCCCCTCCCTTCTAAAGGGAGGGGGTTGGGGCTTGCTTCCCTACATTTTTATAAATTGTTATATAAAATAGGAAGTTTTATATTTTTTAAAACCCCTAAAGTTATTTTATAATAGTCATAATGG
>JANQIY010000145.1 GCA_028281965.1 Candidatus Gastranaerophilales bacterium | reverse complement strand
TCCAGCGTTGAAAATATACTGAAATTATTTCAGCATGACAATTTATGGCGTTTTGAAATTAATGATAAGCTATTTAAATTAAAAATGTAGGGAAGCAAGGGGGTTGGGGGTGGGTTGTAAAATTTTCGCTTTTACAAATTATTTAGAGATTCGGGTTAATTAAGCGTTATTTTTTATTTTCATACCAGCCTTTTGAACAAGTTTCATGTCTTCTTCTATTGTTATACCGGTAGTTGTAAGGTAATTTCCAATTAAAAGCCCGTTAACACCCAGTTTTATGCCCAATTCCTGGTTTTCAGGCGATAATCTTAACGCCCGGCCTCCTCCATACCTGATAACGGTTTTAGGCATAATTATCCTGAATATTGCCAGCGTTTTAAGGATTTCCTCTTCATCAATTGCGTCTTTGTGGACGGCAAAAGGTGTTCCCTCTATGGGATGCAGGAAGTTTACAGGTGTAGAGTCCGGGTTGAGTTCAGCAAGTTCTAATGCCATTTCCACTCTTTGCTTTCTTGTTTCTCCCATTCCTATAATGCCTCCCGCACAGACTTCAAGATTATATTCATGAGCTAAGTTGATTGTTTCAACACGGCTTTTATATGAATGTGTAGTGCAAACATCATTATGATAAGATTTGCAGGTGTTTAAGTTATGGTGATACCTTGACAGGCCAATGTCTTTTAAAGCTTTCATCTGCTCATCTGTCAGTATTCCTAATGATGCACAGGATTTTAAGCCCTCTATTTCGTTTATTGCTTTAATCATTTCTAAAAGAGTTTCAAAATCTTCTTCATCAGGGCCTTTCCCGGAAGTTACTATGGAAAACCTTGTGGCGCCGTTTTCCCTGGCGTTAATTGCGCATTTGCGGACTTCATCTACAGAGACAAGGTCATGAGTCTCGATATTGCTTCTGTAATGTGAGCTTTGGGCGCAATATTTACAATTTTCACTGCATTTTCCGGTTTTTGCGCTGATTATACTGCAAAATTCCACGTTGTTGTTAAAGTTTCTATGTGTTAATTCCTGGGCCTGGCCTATCAGTTCGCTTAAAGGAGCATCATATAAGCTAAGATAACGTTCCAGTTTTGTTTTTGTAATCATTTCCTTCTCTCTTTATTTTTAACATTCGTTATTATAACCGTATTTACGTACTTTTTTATGTCCATAAGTAAAGTATAGTAACAATCCAATAATTATCCAAATCCCAAAGGTTATGAGCGTCTTGATTGAAGGAAGTCCCAGCCCTACCAGGGCAAGACAGGTTAAGATTCCCAGGATAGGGACAAGGGGCACAAGAGGGACTTTAAAAGGCCTATGCCTGTGCGGGTCAACTTTTCTCAGCACCCGTACCCCGGCGCAAACCATGATAAATGCGGAAAGTGTACCTATATTGCAAAGTTCGGCCGCCGCGTTCAGGTCAAGAAAGATTGTTGAGACTGCTACTGCTATCCCTACAATGATCGTATTTACATGTGGGGTTTTATATTTCCTGTGGACTTTTGAAAATACATCCGGTAAGAATTTATCCCTGGACATTGCATAGATTATTCTTATCCCTCCGAGTTGTAATACCAGAAGAACCGAAGTTAATCCTGTAATTGCCCCTACTGAAATCAGAAAAGCCACCCAGTGCTGGCCTACAGATGTCATTGCAGCGGCTATTGGAGCGTGAGTATTGATTTCGTGGATTGGAACCATTCCCGTCATAATAGCAATAACACCTATATAAAGGATTGTACAAACTGCCAGAGTTCCTACAATCCCTATTGGCATATCTTTTTGGGGATTTTTTGTTTCTTCAGCCGCTGTTGAGACTGCATCAAATCCGATATAAGCAAAAAACATCAGGTAAGCGCCGACAAAAATACCTTTCATACCGTTAGGAGCAAAAGGTGTCCAGTTTTCAGGATTTATATAAACTATACCTACTCCAATAAAAAGAAGGATAACAAATGTTTTTACCAGAACCATTGTTAATGCCATTTTTGCGCTTTCTTTAATCCCTAAATAAAGGAAATAAGTAATTAAAGCCATAATCGCAATGGCTGGAATATCTATAGCTATAGGTACCGGGCCCAGATGCGGAATTTGAGAGGCAGGATCCAAAAGGGTTTTAAAGCCCATTCTTTCAAATACAGCCGGGTTAAAAGCTGAAGGATCAAATTGTACCTTTGAGAAGAGTTCTGAAATATGGGAATTTTCCACTCCCATTGCGGCAAGTTTTGCTTCCATAAACCCGCTAAATTTATCTATACTTGCGGTCCTGTAAATTTCCTTTGCTGCGGCATAGTTACTTACCAACCAGGTTGGAGGATTAGCGATAAACGACGGTAAAACCCCATCAAATCCCCGAAGAAAACTTGTAACATATCCTGACCAACTACTGGCAAGGGCAATATTTCCTATTATATATTCCAGAACAAGCATCCAACCTATAAACCAGGCGGCCAGTTCTCCTAAAGTTGCGTATGTATAAGTAAAAGCGCTTCCCGCAACCGGTATGAGAGCCGCAAACTCAGCATAACAGAGCGCCGCAAACGAGCATGCTATAGCCGCAAAAATCAATGAGACTACCAGGGCAGGCCCGGCCCCAACATGTTCTGACCCGCCTGCGGCGGCTGTTCCGGAAAGTGCGAAAATTCCCGCGCCTATAACCGCTCCAACTCCCAGCACTACAAGGTCAAATGCTGATAATGCCTTGTTAAGCTGGTTTTTTTCCGAACATTTTATTAGCTCTTCCGGGGTTTTTTTTCTTAAAAACCTGCTAAATATACTGCTCTCAGTGTTTTCTATAGCTTCTGAGCCCTCAAACTCAGACAAGTTATCTAAAGCCATTGTCCCTTCCTTATCCGGCTATTTTTTGTTTAAAATGTGAATCATCACTCATTTCGCTGTTTAAAAGACAGCTACAGCGGTAATTATTAAACTAATCTTATGCTAATCCGGTTGATGAATTTTGATGATATCATTATTTAAAGTAAACTTACCTCAACAAGAAGCTTAAATTTTTAAAACTTTATATTAACACTAAAAAAAATAAAAATATAGGATAAAACATGTTTTTAGGCAGAATTAAGGAAGATATACGGACAATACTGGAAAAAGACCCTGCAGCAATGAATGTTTTCGAGGTTTTATGCTGTTATCCGGGACTCCATGCCCTGTTAATGCACAGAGCCGCCCATAAACTGCGTGAGTGGAAAATACCGATTATACCACGTTTAATTTCCGGATTTTCACGGTTTATGACAGGCATAGAAATACATCCCGGAGCAACAATTGGCAGAAAATTCTTTATAGACCACGGAATGGGAGTTGTCATAGGGGAAACCACCGTTATAGGCGATAATGTTCTTGTTTATCAGGGGGTAACTCTTGGGGGAACAGGGAAAGAGTCCGGCAAAAGGCATCCAACCTTAAAAGACAATGTAGTAGTAGGTTCAGGAGCAAAAGTCCTTGGAGATATCACCATCGGCAACAATGTAAGGGTTGGAGCCGGTTCCGTGGTGATAGGGGATGTTCCTGACGATTCAACCGTAGTAGGCATTCCGGGGAGAATAGTCATGCATAAAGGACAAAAAATCCATCAGTTACAACATAACATCATACCTGACCCGATAAAAGATGCTTTACAGAATCTTACGCATGAAATTAAAGATCTTAAAGTTGTCTTAAAAAGAAAAACAGGTATAGCAGAAGAGGAATATTCTGAAGAATTCAATCATGGAGCGGGTATTTAGTCTATTGACTCACTTAAAAGAGGCCGGATGATGTTATCCGGCCTCTTTTTGCAAGGCAAAGCCCCTGCCTGCAACCTTCGGGGCGGTGGGAGAACAAAAGGAAAATTTTTTGTTCATTCCTTATGCAAGCATTGAAAAGTTTTTTATAATAAAATAATTAAAAAATGGCTGGTGAAAAAATGAGTGACAAAAATAAACTTTTTAAGGTTATAGATAATTTTAAGAACTGCAATGCGCTTGTAATAGGCGACATTATACTTGATGAATATATATGGGGCAAGGCAAGCAGGCTTTCGCCGGAAGCCCCGGTGCCTGTGCTGGAAGTGGAAAAATATGAATACATTCTGGGGGGAGCCGCAAACGTAGCTAACAATATCAGGACGCTGGGCGGAAACGTAACCCTGGCAGGGGTTATAGGCCAGGACTCCAGGACAGGAAAACTGGGAGAAATCCTGAAAAATCACAACATAGATGATTCCTGTGTAATAAGTGACAGCTCACGCCCTACCACGGTAAAATCAAGACTGCTTGCTCATAACCGTCAACAGCTTGTAAGGTTTGACCGGGAAGTTAAAACTCCCATATCTGAACGGACAGAAGTCCAGCTATCCGAAAAAGTCTCTGAACATGTCGCTAATGCGGATATTATCCTTATTTCAGATTACGCAAAGGGCGTTTTAACTGATACTCTTCTTAAAAGAGTTATTTCTTTTGCAAGGGAACTGAAAAAACCCATACTGGTTGATCCTAAAGGGTTAGACTTCACAAAATACTGCGGAGCGACTTTAATTACGCCTAATAGACCGGAAGCTGCGCTGGCAACGAAATCCCCACAGGAAGCAGAACCGGAAATCCTTGCACAAAAGATAAAGCAGTATATCAACATTGATTATGTGCTTGTAACCCTTGGTGAAGACGGTATTTTCATTTCCTCTGAAAAAGCAACTAAAACCATACCGGCTGTTACATCAGAGGTTTACGATGTCACGGGCGCGGGGGATTCGCTGATATCAGGGATTTCCCTTGCTATGGCCGTTACGGGAGGCGATTTGGAAACCTCGGTTGAAATCGGCAATTATGCGGCAGGAGTCGCTGTGAGAAAAATTGGAACTACCTCTGTAACTCCCGCTGAGCTGAAAAATATTATTGAACTGCATTTAATGAACAAAACAATAACGGTATAAAATGGGCGAAATATTACAACTGAAAGAGCTTTTACAAAAAATATCCAAGGCAAAAGTGGATATGAAAACAATAGTGACCACCAACGGCTGCTTTGATATCATTCATGCCGGGCACGTCAGGTATTTAAAAGCCGCAAAAACCCTTGGGGATATGCTTATTGTTTGCCTGAACTCCGACGATTCCGTAAGACGGCTTAAAGGGCCATCCAGACCTCTTAACGGCGAGGAAGACCGCGCAGAAGTCCTGGCTGCCCTTGCTTCTGTAGATTATGTGATAATTTTTACAGAAGACACTCCCTGTAGTATTCTTGAAAAAATAAAGCCTAAAATTCACGTAAAAGGCGGGGATTATACGGAGGAAAACTTGCCGGAGGCCGAAGCGGTTAAAAAAGGAGGAGGTTCTGTTAAGTTTATTCCCCTTGTAGAAGGCCGATCAACTACAAACCTGATAGATAAAATCAACTGCAAGAATTTTAAATAAAATTAATTACAATTTATTAAATTAAGTTTCAAATTTTTTTTAATTTCTTTCCCTGAAAGACTTGACTTTCTGTGAACGCAAGCTATACTGTGAATGCTAAATGAGCATAGGAGATATTAAGTGCCTATCTAGGAATTATCTCGGATTTATTCATATTACCTGCTGTATTGTGTACTTTCCAGATTAATTCTAATATATGCACTTAATAAAAAAAGTAAAAATTTGTGTAATTTTGCACGCTTTTTGATATTGTATTAGTACAGTTTTATAAATTACGCAGAATAATCTATAATAAAATCAAAAGAATAAAGTATGGAGATTATAAGTGAAGCTGGAAAACCAAGTTGCCGGGGATTTGCTTGGCAAAAACCGCCAGAAATCATTGGAAGCGGCAAAGACAATTATAAATACTCCGGATATTGACGCATGGAAATGCCTTCTGGAAAATTCAGATTACATTTTCAGCTATATAAAAGATAAAGCGGGTAAACTGCTTGCAAATGAAATAAATTCCGAAAATGTTGAAAAAGTAATAAAGCTTTTTAAGTTCCACAAAGACTACTGGGATGAATATATAGCTGAAGGGTTAAGCAAGTATTCCGGTATAGAGCTTAATGAAAAAATGCTTGAAATTTTAAAAACCGGCTTTATTGAAGAAAAGACCTATGCGGCGAGGTATTTTTGCCTTGTAAATTATCCTGAAGCTGCCCTTGAACTTTTTAATGCTTCAAAAAGCTACTATCAACCCTTAAAAAGCAATTCAGCTGAAGCCCTGGGTATGTTGAAAAACGAAGAATCTTATAACTATTATATAAACCAGTTAAAATCAGAGGATGAATGGGAGAGGATAGAAGCGGCCCAGTTTTTGGCGAAATACGGAAACAAGGACGCTGCAATCAGTATACTTGAGGCAATGGAAAATTCCGGAATGGCCGAATTGATAGCCGGTGAAATAGCAACTTTAACTGATATATGCGAGTTATTCTCATCAGAAGACGAAAAAACCCGGGAACTTGCGCTGGAAGCTATGGATAATATCCTCTCGGGAGTCCCTGAAGTCTGGCCTTTAGGGGTTATTCTTGATTTTAACATTTTTGATAGCCTGCAATGCCTTATAGCGCTGGCAAAGGAAAGAAGACAGGGCAACCTTGCGGGAAGATATGCCCAGATACTTTTAAAGGCAAATCAAAAATTCACTATGTTTATATCTAACTCTCAGTATACATATGATGAAGAAAATGATATCCTTGCAGAGCTTGATGAAATCTATCACCTTTTAAATTATGAGGACAGGGCGTTTTGGGATTCACAATTCCAAAAACTTTTAAAAGAGCTTGAAACTGACAGCAAAAAAAGAAAACTTGCGGCTATAAGCGTACTGGGCGAGATGGAATCTGAAGAAAGCGTGCCATGTTTAATCAAAGCAACATTAAAACAGGGTGAAGATGAAGTTGTTATAACAGAGTTGATAAGTGCGCTGGCAAAAATGGGACAGACCAGGGAAATTGACCAGGAACTTTTAGTTTCACGGATTAAAGATCCCAACCTTATTGCTGTAGTTAAAAACGCTTTAAGCAAAAGCGCCAATATTAATATATAAAAGCTTAGAATCAGTTTGGTTAAAGTCCCCGGAGCCGGCTAGAATAAGACCCTGGCACCGCCTTTTCGGCCTTATAACCGTCACAGGCCTAAATAAGAATCTAAAGATTAATGGATTTGCCTTCACGAAGTTTTTGAACAGAATTCTTTTGTCCCACAAACTCCCGACCCATTTCTTTTACAAAGTTTAAGGCTTCCATTTCTCTTGCTATGATATCTTTTAAAGACAACATTTCTTCCGCCGAGAGAAAAGATATATCCTGTGAATTAGGACCCGTATTCCAGAAATTTTTAAAGTTTTTCATTGTTTTTTCATCAAATCCCGGTAAATCATTTATATAAGATAACCATAAATGAAGCTGGTGTGAAAGCGTATAAATATTTATCGGCTTATCGTTTAAAGCAAACATTGCAGGGGTTTTAAACCCAACTTCCAGTTTACTTGAAGATAGTGAGTTTATAAGCAGCGTAAATATCAAGGCTTTAAGACCACTTTTGGGCGGGATAAAACCTTCTTCATCGCCAAAAGCATTGAGAATTTTGTCCATATAGCGGAATTTTACAATTACTGTTCCTTTAGATCTTATGAAATCAAGCAGTGTTTCCGGGTTTTCCAAAGCACCTTTTATGATAGAATGGGCCTGTTTTGTGATATCAGACTGTAAAAGCTTTTGCTTTCCGCTTATGGAAAGTGAATCATCGCCCGTAAAGCAATCTTTTACTCCTTTACGGGATATGTTTTTTATAATCTTTTCATTGTATTTAATTGGGTCTGACTTTTTACCAAGAATAATATTTTTTATATTTTTTACAAAAAGAAGTAGTTTTCTAATAAACATAAAAATCCCTGCCTTATTTTTTCTTTCTTATATTTATAAAAACATTTCAATTGAATTTATTGACATAAATTAAAAACTGTTTATACCGATTCCAATAAGTAACTGTTAAATGAAAATAATAGTCATAAATCGGTATGGCGAAAATGAGCTAAAGCTCCTGCACTCCCAGGCAAAGCAGGCGGCGCTGTCCGCATTTTCGCAAGCGAAGCAGGAGCGACGTTTCCGGTAAAATCCGGATTTGCCGGCAGCAGCGGAAGCATAGCCTCATTCATACGCCGCTTCCAGATGTAATATTTTTGTAACTAAATGTTACGATTTATGAGTTTTTTAAAAATGAACATTTGAATTTGTTTTTATAAATATGAGAGAGTTTTAAAAGTATTAAAAACTATCAATTCTTGGTAAAAGATTAATTGATGTAAAGTCAGTTCGCTATTTAGTGTGAATTCATTAAAAGTGTTGGATAACTCGGAGGAGAATAAGGCATATGCTAAACAACGTGTCTAGTTATAGCCTTGAGCAAAACTTGCCCGTTAACGGGAATACTGCTTTAAAAAATACTGATACAGAAACCACAGGTTTTATTGAAGACAGTGGCTCACCTTTAGGCTCTGAAAGCATAATTTCTAAAAATTATTCTGAAATTTTAATTAACGCATTAGAGGAATGCGGGAATATCAACGCTGAAAGCGCGTCAATCAGTGCAGGCGCAGATAATCTTGATTCAAATGAGTTAAGAAACTTTACCAGCAATGTAGAAGATTTTGCAAGCAGTTTTCAGATGTACTTAAATCAGCTGGCTCAATCAATACCTGCATCTTCAACAGGTTCCATTATAAAGGATGACATATCCAGGACAATTACTGAGGCTGGGAATTCAACATTATCAAATGCCAGTTCAGCTGTAAAAGAGGTTCAGTCCCGCAGTCAAACAAAGAAAACCAGAAGTGAAAATAATAATATATATGCGGATTATCAGGATGAACTCATAGAGAGCGCTGGTTTGGCGGAAAATATAATCAATGAAAGAACGGTTTTCACGAGAAACGCTATAAATGATATAAATGATAGAAAATATACATCTGATGATTCAAGATCTGATTCAGGTTACATATTTGACACCAGAAGAAATGAAAATATTTCTTCCGCAGAAACTACTGAAAATATAGCAGCAGCAGTAGAAGAAACTCCAGAAATTACAACCGCAGAAGCTCCTGAAAGTATAGCAGTAGAAGAAATCCCTGAAGTTGATACAGAAAATATTTTTTCGGGTGATGATTAATAGCTTTATGAATTATGATTAATCAGGTAATATTTAAGAGAGAGTAAAAATAAAACTAAATACTGTGGGTTATGTAAAATAAAAAACATCCTTTTTATTACAGGATGTTTTTTTTATTTTCTCTTTGAATACTAAGGACAGCGGAAAAAATTCTTCGGCGTCGCGAAGGCGGTGGCTAAGAATTTTTGTAGTCTGCTTCTTAGAATTAATTGATAATTTTTTCCAGTTCTTTTTCTTTAATGTAATTGGAAGCGCTGGTTGCTGCAATCGCGCCGTCTGCTACTGAGACAGTAATCTGCCTTAGCGGAGTTACTCTAATATCCCCTGCGGCAAACACTCCTTTACAGCTTGTTGACAGGTCCGGATCCGTTTTTATAAATCCTCTTTCATCAAGCTGTACCTGGTCTTTAAACAATTCCGTATTAGGGATGTATCCAACAAACGGGAAAATTCCATCTGTCGGAATTTCTGTAATTTCTCCTGTTTTTACGTTTTTTATTAAAAGCGATTCAACTTTTTCTGCCCCATTTATAGCATTTACTATAGTATCAAAGATAAAATTAATCTTGGGATTAGCAAATGCCTGTTCCTGATAGATTTTCTCTGCTCTTAGCTCATCCCGTCTATGAATTATATTAACTTTTGAGGCAAATCTTGTAAGGTAAATCGCTTCTTCCACTGCCTGGTTCCCGCCGCCTACAACCGTAACCACTTTATCTTTAAAAAATGTAGCGTCACATACCGCACAGTAACTTACCCCTCTTCCAAGCAGTTCAAGCTCGCCCGGAATACCCAGTTTTTGCGGTTGGGCCCCTGCTGCAATAATTACAGAATCTGCCCTGAATATCCCTTCATTTGTTTCTATTTTTTTTACGGGCGAGTTTAGGTCAATACCGGTAATGTTTTGCATGATATATTTATCAATATTAAATTTATTAGCGTGGTTTTCGATTTTTTCGCAAAGATCAAATCCGCTAATCATTGGAAATCCCGGGTAATTCTCTATTTCAAGGATTTTATTCAGCTGGCCTCCGGTGACTTCTGTATCTATGATTGCGGTTTTTAACACTGCACGGCCTGCGTAAATTGCGGCTGAAAGACCAGCTGGACCTCCACCTAGTATTATAATGTCATATTTGTACTCTTTTTTATTTTCCATCTTTTTATCCTCAATTCTAATTCGCAAAAATGTCTTTTAACGTTGGTCCTGATATTTTATGTCCCTTCACTTTATATTTTACCCTATCCGTTTTAATTCTTTTACCGTTCTTGAAATGTTCAATTATAATCTGGTCTGTCCCGTAAAAACTATCCCCTTCTACGGTAATTTTTGGGGTTTCAATTTCATAGGAGGTTTCGTCTTCGGAAACACGTGTAAAAGTGGCTGTTTTACCCTTGACTTCTTTTACTGTTATAGATGCTGATGCACCGTTTATGGGGTTGGAAAGCGTTATTACATCCCCTGTTCTTTCAAATGTCCATATATCGGAACTCCTCATCCTGAAAAGTTCCGGGTTATTTGTTTCAACAAGCATGCTTACTACTGTCCAAGTCCCGTAAAATTCTTGCGGTAAGTCCCCGGTTACTGCTACTCCGCCTACCAGCATTCCTTTTTCTTTCTTAAATTGAGGACTTAGAGTTTTTGTATGAGTATTTTGAAGATTTATCTCCTCAAGTTCATAATTTGCCCATGTGTATTTTACAGCTGCGAAAAAGGCAATTAATAATGCTATTAGTAATAAAGATATTTTTTTAATCATGCTTTACCCTAAATTTATCAAATTCGCCTGTATATTCCTCTTCAATTTTTTTAAGCTGTTTTACATTTGCGAATCCCGGGCCTTTTTTGCACCACTCAACAAGCGTATCAACCACATCTTCATCTCCTTCTATAACAGCTTCGACCCTGCCGTCTTTCAGGTTTTTTACCCAGCCTGTAACTTCCAGGTCTGATGCGACTTTTATCATTGTTTGCCTGTAATAAACTCCTTGTACTCTACCTGATGCAAAAATATGAACACGCTTTTTAGTCATTTTTTATCCTGTTTTATTTTTTAAAACTGCATTTCTTATAATTATACCTGTGGGAGTTTATATATCAAAAGAAATCTAATTTTTGAGCAAAATTTTTTTACAAATTTCTGTAATAAGTGGGTATGAAAAAATTTTTGGCGGTGATTAAATTCTAAGTGATAGATTATATTGGATAATAAAAAGCCTTGTAATCAAATCATGCCAGTAATCAGATTTTGAAAATGCTATTGTTTTCCTTTTATACCTTGCCAATCTTTGTCTTATGATGTTGTTAAAGTTTTCAATATGTCAAGTTTCACCGCT
>JANQIY010000112.1 GCA_028281965.1 Candidatus Gastranaerophilales bacterium | reverse complement strand
CCACCTATAGGGCGGCTGTGGGTGGGTTTTGACAAATGTTGCATACATGCAATTAGCAACTCGAGTTATTAAGTTTTTTTAAAATTAAAAGCCGGCGTTAACCGGCTTTTGTTTTGTATGGTTTTTTCTTAAATTTCCTAGAAACCTGGTGAATGTACAGGCAGGCCCCTGTATCCCGGATTTGAGTAAACCACGTTTCTAATCTTATCCGTTGTAAAGTTGGCTTCCTTAAAAAGCTTTGCAAGTGTATTAAGCCTGTATACCAGCGGATATTTGTTTAAGCTGTGTTTGTTAAGTTTTGGATTCCTGTTTTTCATCTGAATCCACACATCTGCCTCATATCCCCAGGCATAGGTTTCCTCCTCAAGTGAGCATTGTTCATCCTGGTGTACGGCTTCATGGCTTAATAAACTTGCGATAGCTTCTGCCGGAGCAGTATTGTGTTTTCTGTTGATGAAAATATACAGCTGAGAACCTTTTTTCCATCCGAGTGCATCAAAATTGGCGTAGTTCGGAGATAATTCCGCCAGATTCTTAAATTGGACCCTGAACGGCCTTCCGGAAACGTTGTTTCCCAGAATTGCTTTTTTTGCCCAATCTGCGGTTGTCCCGTCCATCAGGTCTAATGCCCGGTGGATTTTGGGATTACTGCTTACTTTGGAATAGGCGTTGTTTTTTGCCTGTGAAGTTTCAGTGGCTAAGATAAAAACCATACAAAAGACCACAAAGAATTTTGCAAATCGCATACTTCAACCCTTCTACGTTGCTCAACTATCCTAAATCAGGGCTCTTTGCCCCATAAACACGATTAGTAAACATTCTGACACATGTTAATTATAATAATCCAGCCAAAAAAAGAAAACCCTTTATTTATAGGAAAAAACAGGTTGGAAATTAAAACAAATTTTGCCGGAAGATTTGTTTCGCTGTCCATTTCGCCTGCTTCGCAAACCTCAATTCAACTAAAAACAACAAAAAATTTCAAAATCCCTTTGAGTCAGGTTTTTACTCAGGTATAATAAATTATCGGATTTGACCGTAAAAGGACAGTGAAAATGAAGGAAAAACTTGAAGCGCTAAAAAGCCATGCAGTAGAAGAAATCACTAAAATCAATAATTTAAAGGAATTAGAAAACATTAAAATTAAATACCTGGGCAGAAAAGGTGAATTAAACACGATAAAACGGGGTTTAAAAGATGTTCCGGCTGAAGAAAGACCCTCAATAGGTGAACTGGCAAACAAAACCGCCGAAGAACTTGAGAAAAACCTTGAACAGAAATATGAAATCCTTTACAAAGAAAGCGCTTCCCGGAAACTGGAAGCTGAAAGGATTGACATAACACTTCCCGGGGATTACATTCCCTATGGAAAACAACACCCATTAACAGCTACGATAAATGAAATAGTGTCAATCTTTAACAGAATAGGTTTTACGCTTACAGAGGAATCCAACAGCCCGGAAGTGGAAACCGAATACTACAACTTTGACGCCCTGAACTTCCCGTCGGATCATCCCGCAAAGGACATGCAGGATACATTTTACACTGTTAACGCAGAAAACCTCCTTTTAAGAAGCCAGACATCCAACTCCCAGATAAGGGAAATGGAGAAAAAAAGACCGCCCCTGCGTATAATTAGCCCCGGCAGGGTTTACAGGTCAGAAGCTATAAGCAGCAGGAAATACAACATTTTTCACCAGGTGGAAGGGCTTATGGCAGATAAAGGAGTTACTTTCGGCGATCTTAAAGGGGTTTTAAACGAGTTTACACGGCAATTTTTTGGCCAGGCAAGACCTACGAGGTTCAGGACAAGCTTTTTCCCGTTCACAGAACCCAGCGTGGAAATTGACGTCCAGTGCATTATATGTTCGGGCAAAGGCTGCAGGACATGCTCAGGCACAGGCTGGCTGGAAATTCTCGGGGCCGGTATGATCGATCCTAATGTCCTGAGAATCGTAAATATTGACCCTGACGTTTATTCGGGTTTTGCGTTCGGAGTAGGCGTTGAAAGGCTTGCTATGCTGAAGTTTGCCATTAACGACATCAGGCTTTTCTTTAACAATGACGTAAGGTTTCTGGAGCAGTTCTAGCGGGTAATTATGGGTAAAAAACTGAAAATAACTCTAATAACGGTAGTTTTATTGCTGATTTGCTTATTGCTTTTCTTTAGCGGCCATTTTTTACAGAAGATTGAAAAGAAAATTGTTTTTAAACCCTCAAGGCAAATGCAGCCGCTTATTAGCGAAATTAAAGAAGAAGCTGAAATAAAAACATTTCGGGCTAAAAACGGGCTAAAGCTTGGATATATGCACCTGAACCCGGGTAATGGCAGTTTGCCTAAAATAATCTTCTGTCACGGAAATGACAAGAACATAACGGCTAAAAAATTTCAAAAAAAGCTGCTTTTCCTGGTTCAAAAAGGCTTTGAGGTTTTTGCGCTTGACTATAGAGGCTATGGCAACAGTGAGGGAATACCCGATGAGGCGGGAGTTTATTCTGATTTAAGCGAATTTGTGAACTACCTGGAAGCTGAACTTAATATAAAACCTGAAAAAACAGTCATTTGGGGACATTCTCTCGGGGCTGCGATTGCGGTTAACGAGGCTTCCAGGCAAAATTTCCTCGCCTTAATAATGGAAGGCGGGTTTACCAGTATTGAAGATATGCGTGATTTCAGGATAAAACACGATGATAAAGGCAATTTTCTTAGTAATTTCATAAGAAACCTGATTTATAATTCCCTGAAAATCTCCCAGAAATTCGATTCCAAAGAGAAAATCCACCTGATAAACTCTCCAATGCTTATTATACACTCCAAAAACGATAAAGTTGTACCATATCAAATGAGTTTGCAACTTTCAAAATTAAATCCCAAAGCAAAAGTTTTTATTTTCGAAAAAGGTTCACATAACTCAACAGGCTGGCAGGAAGAGGTTATCCTGGAATTTCTGGAAACGCTCCCAAATTCATAAAATCAATCCCAAAAACAGAAGTAAGGATTGCTGAAAAAATACTCAAGGCATGAAACAGGCTACAAAAATTCTTAGCCAACGCCTTTGCGGTGCCGAAGAATTTTTTCCGCTGTCCTCATTCAACCCGAATCTCTAAATAATTTGTAAAAGCGAAAATTTTACAACCCACCCCCAACCCCCTCCCTTCTAAAGGGAGGGGGCTAGTTTGTTATTTTGGGCTCACTTCGGCGACTTCGTCGCCTCGTTTGCCCCTGTTTTTATTTATGATTTTGCAAAATTTATTTCAATAAAATTTAAATTTTAACTCCATTTAAAACCTTGTTATAATTGCTTT
>JANQIY010000081.1 GCA_028281965.1 Candidatus Gastranaerophilales bacterium | reverse complement strand
CTCGCTTCCCTCCCTTCGGTCGGTCGCTCGACCGAAAAAATTTAATAAGGAATATTTTTGAAAATTTTACATAAGAATTTTTTGTTTCTTCCTTATAACTCCCAGCCTTATATATAAAAGCTATATGTCAAACTCAGTAAAATGATAACAAATAAACCATGTTGCCTTGTATTCCAAAGCGGAAAAATCCTTTATAATAACAAAATTTTTTGAATTATTAAAAAATGTAACAACAATTCGAGAATTTTAGCAACTTTTTATGATATACATACTTTATATATGTAAGAAATACAAAATCTATATTCTCGAAAACCTTACACCTCAGAGAAACTTACATACAGTTAGATATATAAAAGGAGGCCTACTATGGGTTTAGCCGATTCTCAAGCCAGATTAATAATGATTACAAGGTACAAAAGCGATTTAGAATTTGGAATGCAGATGATTGCTCAGGAAAGAACAGTACTCGCTTATGAAGCGCAAGCAGCTTCAGAAGATTATCCGGAACTGGCAGCAGAACTACACTTATTAGACAAAAAGCTTGACACAGAACTGAAAACACTTGAAACTCAATACAAAGCCGTTACTACAGAATACGAATCAGTTAAGAAAATTATCGACGACAGAATTAAAATTGACTTCAAATACGTATCATAAAAAAGTTTACTATAAAAAACACCTCTCTTTTGAGAGGTGTTTTTTTATGTTTACGTTAATTTTATTTTGTTACGAGAGTTTTATTTGTCTGTTCCTCGATAGTGGCTTGCGCGGCGGAAAGTCTTGCTACAGGAACTCTGAAAGGAGAACAGCTCACATAGTTTAAGCCGATTCTATGACAGAATTTGACGCTTTCCGGATCACCGCCATGCTCGCCGCAAATACCAAGTTTAATATTTGGTCTTTGGGACTTACCTTTAGCAATAGCCATTTCCATTAATTGTCCAACGCCTTCCTGATCAAGGGTTTCAAATGGATTTGTCGGAAGGATTTGTTTTTCCACGTAGTTGTTAAGGAATTTGCCTTCAGCATCATCACGGCTGTAGCCGAATGTCATTTGTGTAAGGTCGTTTGTCCCGAAGCTGAAGAATTCAGCGTACTCTGCAACATGGTCAGCTGTAAGTGCAGCTCTTGGAATCTCGATCATTGTACCGAACTGGTAGTCGATTTCAACGCCTTTTTCGCTCATTACCTGCTGGGCAACTTCTTCAAGCTGTTTTCTGGCCATTTTAAGTTCGTTTACATGCCCGATAAGAGGAATCATAACTTCCGGTTTAACTTCCATACCCTCAGATTTAAGATCACATGCAGCTTCGAATATAGCTCTTACCTGCATCTCGTTGATTTCAGGGTATGTAAGTCCGAGTCTGCATCCTCTTAAGCCCATCATTGGGTTGGATTCTGAGAGGTTTAATACGATTTCCAGTAATTCTTCCTTTTTGGAAGCGTCCTGTCCTTTAGCTTTCATTTCTGCAACTTCAGCGATTAATTCTTCTTTATTAGGAAGGAACTCGTGAAGCGGCGGGTCTAAAAGACGGATTGTCATTGGTAAGCCGTTAAGAGCCTTGAACATACCTTTGAAATCCTGGTACTGCATTGGAAGGAGTTTTGCAAGAGCTTCTTTTCTTGCTTCTTCTGTACCGGAAATGATCATTTGCTGTACAACAGGAAGTCTGTCTTGCTCCATGAACATATGCTCTGTTCTGCAGAGTCCGATTCCTTTTGCGCCGAGCTCTATAGCTTTAAGAGTGTCCTGAGGAGTGTCGGCATTTGCTCTTACGGTTAATGTCTTTATTTCATCAGCCCAGCTGAGAAGTTTATCGAAGTCACCACCCATTTGTGGGTCAACAGTCTGGATGCTGCCTTCGAATACTTCGCCTGTTGCGCCGTCAAGTGAAATTACATCATTTTTCTTATAAACTTTTCCGTCCGGAGAAGTTAATGTTTCCTGTTCAAGATTAATTTTAACTGTTTCGCAGCCTGCTACGCACGGCTTGCCCATTCCTCTTGCAACTACTGCTGCGTGGCTTGTCATTCCGCCTCTTGAGGTTAATACGCCCTGTGCGGGGATCATGCCGTGGATATCATCCGGGCAGGTTTCTATTCTAACAAGAATTACAGGGTCGCCTGCTTTTGCGCGTTCTTCTGCTTCTGTCGGGTCAAAGATTATTTTACCTACAGCTGCGCCTGGAGAAGCGTTTAAGCCTTTTGCAATACACATTGCTGATTTTTTAGCTGCGGGATCAAAGCTGGGAAGCAGTAACTGATATAACTGGTTAGGGTCTACAAGCTGAACTGCTCTTTCTTTATTGATTATACCTTCTTCTTCAAGGTCAACAGCGATTTTTAATGCAGCCTGGGCTGTTCTTTTACCGCTTCTTGTCTGGAGAATGTATAATGTACCGCGCTCAATGGTGAATTCCATATCCTGAATGTCTTTATAGTGACGCTCAAGTTTTTGAGCGATTTCAACGTACTGGTTGTAGAGAGCGGGCATTTCTTCTGCGAGCTCGGAAATTGGTTTTGGAGTTCTGATACCTGCTACAACGTCTTCGCCCTGTGCGTTTGTAAGGTATTCGCCGTAGAACTTGTTTTCGCCTGTGCTCGGGTTACGTGTAAATGATACGCCTGTTGCGGAGTCATCACCCATGTTTCCGAATACCATTGTCTGGACGTTTACGGCTGTACCGTATCTGTGGTCGATTTTGTAGTGGTTTCTGTAAGCGATAGCTCTTGGGATGTTCCAGGACTTGAATACTGCTTCGATAGCTAATTGCAGCTGTGTATAAGGATCCTGTGGAAATTCAGAACCTGTTTCCTGTTTAACCAGTTCTTTATACTTGACAACAAGCTCTTTAAGCCCGTCAAGACTTACTTCTGTATCTAAGGATACGCCTTCTCTTTCTTTTACCTGGTCAAGAATTTTTTCAAACTTATCTCTTTCAATGTCCTGAACAACGCTTCCAAACATTGTTAAGAATCTTCTGTAGCTGTCATAAACAAATCTTTCGTTTTGTGTAAGGCTTAATATGCCTTGCATTGTCTGGTCATTAAGACCGAGGTTAAGAACTGTTTCCATCATGCCCGGCATGCTGAGTCTTGCGCCTGATCTTACTGAAACTAATAACGGGTTGGAAGCATCGCCGAATTTTTTTCCTGTTTCTTTTTCTACATCAGCTAAAGCTTCTTTTACTTCGTCCATTAAGCCGGACGGCATCTGGTTGTTGTTGTCAATGTACTCCAGGCAGGTTTCTGTTGTAATTGTTAAACCCTGTGGTACTGGAAGGCCTGCATTTGTCATTTCTGCGAGATTTGCTCCCTTGCCTCCAAGAAGGTTTTTCATACTTGCATCGCCTTCTTTAAAAAGATAAACACGCTTTTGTACCATAAATTTTTCCTCTCTAATTGAATTTTTTCTAACTAAATGTTGAGTTTTAATCTATACCTTTAAACAACACGATTTATAACATAAACAAAATTGCGGCACAAGAGCAAATAACTATGAGTGCAAGAATGAAGCAGTCTGCAAAAATTCTCAGCCACCGCCGCCGAAGAATTTTCTCCGCTGTCCTTAACCTTATTCCTGATAAAATTTTATATGTAGTAATTTACATTATTAAATATGATAAGCTTAACGAAAATCAAACGTGAAAACTGGAAAAAGTTAATGCTGCTGTTGACCAGCACTCTTGTCATAATGGCTGATTTGCCTGTAGTTCCGGTTTTACCTAAAATGCAGGAAATTTTTTCCGATATACCCAATATAAACCTTCTTGTAAAGCTGGTTTTAACTACTCCTGCTATTTTTATCGTTATTAGTTCTCCTTTTATAGGTTATTTACTGGATAAATACGGTAGAAAAAATATAATACTCGCAAGTATTCTGATATATGTTTTAGCCGGGACTTCCGGGGCTTATGCCGGATCAATCTATGAAATCCTGATTGGCAGGGCTTTTTTAGGAATTTCCACTGCCGGCGTGATTAATGGCTGCAGTGCGCTGGTGGGGGATTATTACCGGGGCGAGGGCATCAACAGGATGATGGGCCTGCAGTCAAGCTCTATAGGTTATGCAGGACTTCTATACCTTGTTTTAGGAGGGCTTTTAGGTGATATTCACTGGCGGGCTACTTTTCTCATCTATCTTTTGCCTGTATTCTTATTTTTTATGTTTGCAAAATTTATTGACGAGCCCATAGTAAGGCAAAATTCAGCGCCTGGCTGGAGTATGTTGAAAAAACCCGAAAGCGCGTTTTTAAGGAAGCTTGTAATGATTTATCTTATAGCATTTGGATTAATGATATTTTTTTACATGCTGCCCTTGCAGCTCCCGTTTTACCTGAAATCCATAATTTCTCTCAATAACACGCAGGTAGGGCTTACAATAGCGGCTATGACGTTTTTTTCAGCCACTACAGCCGTTTTTTACAAAAAAATTAAAAAAATGTTCTCGTACAGGCATATATTTATAATTTCTTTTATAGCTATGGGGCTTGGTTATATGATAATTTCCGCCGTGCCTGAATACAGTTATATCTTTGCGGGAATGGTTATTACCGGAATTGCAATGGGGCTGGTTATTCCAAACCTCAGGACCTGGGTAGGCGCGTGCTCAGAACCGTTTTTTTTAGGAAGAGCTTTCGGGGGATTAACGGCAAGCCTGTATCTTGGACAGTTTTTTTCCCCGATAATTATAAACCAGGTAATAAAACTCACAAGCCAGCCGGCAAGTTTTACTCTTGCGGGAATGTTTATGATGGGAGTATCTTCCGTATTCCTGGTTATTTCCAGGAAATAAGCAGGGACTGGTGCATAACAACAAAAAACTAATTTTGTAAGTTATGCGGTGGTCTCAAGTATGTATATACGGCAGGACTCACAAATATTGTGAGTCCTGCCGTTGTCAAAAAATATTCAATTTTACGATTTTTTACATTAAGTTCAAGCCGGATTATTGCCAGGCTTGTTTTCTTTTTTTAGTTATATCTTTAAATCTTTTGTTTTCTTTGTAATAAAACCTGTTCAGGGCGTCGTACGAGTCGTCAATGATTTCGTTTGAAAACTCTGAAAACCTGGCTGTTTCGGATGAGCTGTCAAAATTAAACCCACCCTGCCAGTTCTCATTTTTAATGTTTTTCAAAGCCTGTCTCCTATTTAAGTCTTAATACCGGTACAATAAAATAATAACTAACAACTTTTTAATCGGAAAATGTTTTGAAAAACTTTAGACTAAAAGTGTCTTTGTAAAGAAAAGTTTAATTTACTCGAGTTGCTAATTGCATGTATGCAACATTTGCCAAAACCCACCCATGAATGAGCTACTGCGTTAGCTCCCGCTGCCGCGCACAGCCACCC
>JANQIY010000064.1 GCA_028281965.1 Candidatus Gastranaerophilales bacterium | reverse complement strand
AACCCCATTATGACTATTATAAAATAACTTTAGGGGTTTTAAAAAATATAAAACTTCCTATTTTATATAACAATTTATAAAAATGTAGGGAAGCAAGCTCCCTTCGGTCGGTCGACCGAAAAAATTTAATAAGGAATATTTTTGAAAATTTTACATAAGAATTTTTTGTTTCTTCCTTAGACTAGATATTGCCGTTTGTTTGAACTTCTTTTCCTGGTTTAGCAATAAAGCTAAAATGTAGAGTTGATAAGCACTAAAATATGGATAAATTCCTGCCTGCCGCAATAATTTACTGATTTTTGCTTATTTTAAAACGGCTGTTCAATTTTCAAATTAAATGTTAGGACGGGCTAACATTTAATTTGTACGGCAAGCCTAACATTTTGTCAAGGGATCAAAAAAAAATTAATATATCATTTTATTTCATTTATCAGTAAATATAATAGTTAAATATTGAAATTAACGGGAGGAGTTTAAGTGGTAGGAAAAAAAGCCTTTATAAGCGTATATGACAAAGATGGGATAGTGGAATTTGCTGAAAAACTTCAAAAATTTTACAATTATGAAATAATTTCCACGGGTGGTACATATGACAAACTTAAGGAAAACAACATAGAAGTTACCGAAATTTCCGAGATAACCGGGTTTAGGGAACTTTTAAAAGGCAGGGTGAAATCGCTTCATCCCGCAATCCATGCCGGTATTCTTGCCTCAAGGACCGCCCGGGAAGAAATTTTAGAGCTTAAAGAAAACGAAATTGACCTTATAGACCTTGTTGTTGTTAACCTGTATCCTTTTGAAGAAGCCTCGAAAAACGAAGAAATGGGAATTGACGAGCTTTACGAGTACATAGACATCGGCGGGGTTACGCTCCTTAGAGCGGCTGCAAAAAACTTTTTCTACGTAACCCCTGTTTACTCAAGCGATTTATATGAAAAAATACTTGAAGAGCTTGAAGAAAATGAAGGAAACACGACTTATGAACTAAGAAAAGAGCTTGCTGTAAAGACATTTTGCTATACTGCCTCGTATGATGCTGTTATAGCTGAAAAAATGGCTCAAAGGCTGTTTGAGGAAGAGGAAATTCTGCCTGATAACTTTGTTGTAAGCCTTAAAAAGGTAAAAAATCTTCGCTATGGGGAAAATCCTCATCAGGAAGCCGCAATTTACAAAAAACCGTCAACACTGGGCTATGAGGTTTTGCAGGGAAAGGAAATTTCATATAACAATATGGTGGATATAACTTCCGCGGTGAATATTGTGAGCGAGTTTATAGATGTTCCGGCTGCGTGCGTGATTAAGCACAATAATCCCTGTGGAGCTGCGTTAGGCACAGATATAACTGACGCTTACCTTAAAGCTCACAGCTGCGACCCAATCAGCGCCTTTGGCGGAATTATCGGCCTTAACCAGCCGGTGACAAAGGAAATAGCTAAACATGCCGTCCAGTTGTTTTTAGAAGTTATAGTTGCTCCTGGTTTTTCAGAAGAAGCAAGGGAAATTCTCAGCAGGAAAAAGAACCTGCGGCTTGTCAAGTTGCCATTTTCCATGGCTGACTATAAAAAAGCCCAGACCTATACCGTAAAAGACCTTCCATTTGGAACTTTAATCCAGTCAGCGGATAATGCTCAACTCTCAGAGGACAATTTCAAAGTGGTAACTTCTTGCAAACCCACTAAAGAAAACGTGGAAGATATGGTTTTTGCCTGGAAAGTGGTAAAACATATGAGTTCAAATGCGATTGTGGTTGTAAAAGACTTGAAAACGGTAGGACTTGGCCTTGGACAGACCAGCAGGATAGCTTCTATGGAGGTTGCGCTAAATCAGGCATGTGATGAGACAAAAGATGCGGTTATCGCAAGTGACGGGTTTTTCCCGGCGGTAGACAATATTCACGCCGCAGCCCAGGCGAGGATCGGAGCCATAATCCAGCCCGGCGGCAGTATAAAAGATGAAGAAGTCATTGCTGAGTCGGAGAAATTCTCTATACCTATGGTTACCACCGGCATCAGGCATTTTAAGCACTAGCTAAGGAGGTATAAATTAGAGATGAACCCTAATATTCCCGGTCAACAGCCAAAAACAAGAAAAGCTGTGCTGATTTTTCTTAAAGCAGTAGCTCCTCCCATGGTGTTTTATGTTGATAACCCTGAGGAAGTCTACATTGAGGTCAAACAGATAATAAAAAGCGCCAGTCCTACAACTCCAAAGCTGGTAGAAAAAACCGGAAACGGCCCGCTAAAAAAACTTGCGGTACTAGATGTCCAGCTGGCAGGCGTTGCTATTCAGGAAGAGCCTGTTACCTGAAAATTTTTTTCACCTTTGTAAGAATGACACAATTTATTTCCTGGATAGGCTCTTAACATCGATAATATGTCTCGTTATGGCGTTATGTTTTTTATAAGGAAGAAACAAAAAATTCTTATGTAAAATTTTCAAAAATATTCCTTATTAAATTTTTTCGGTCGACCGACCGACCGAAGGGAGCTTGCTTCCCTAC